>JBDRUF010000005.1:0-40734 GCA_039801245.1 candidate division WOR-3 bacterium | reverse complement strand
CGGTCCCATCACCCCAGTAAAACCGCATCGCAACGCTGTCACCATCAGGGTCATAAGCCTGGGTTGAAAAGGTGTAATTTGTATCCACAACCCCTATACGGGGACCGGAAATGGTTGGGCTCTCAGGAGGAAAGTTCAATTTTTTCTTACAACCGGAAAGCAATGAGAAAGCCAACATCAAACTGATGTTTATTATTTTTAGCCACTTTAGACTCATTTTTGCTCCTTTTTATATTTGTTCCTGCAATTGTCGTCCTATCTTTATTGTTTATTGAGCCTGTAAAGAATTATAAAAGTTTCAGCATATCTGTCAAACCAGTTTTCAGTCCCAAGACCATGACCTTTATCTGGGAAGGCTCGCAAAAGTCCATTGGGAAAGTAGGGGTAAAACGGCAACGGGGAGGGTGGAGGGGACCATCCCCAGGATGACCCCTATGGTGGTCACTGACCGGAATTTAGGCAGATTTTCTGGAGTTTTGTGTATAAATCTTAGACCCTTGCTTGACCGTTATCATCCTGTCCGTATAATCCAAAGGATGGAAAAGAAAAGGATTCTTACCGGTGACCGTCCAACCGGACCGCTCCATTTGGGTCATTATGTGGGTTCGGTTGCCAATAGGGTTAAACTGCAGGACACCTATGACACCTTTATCATCATTGCTGATATTCAGGCACTTACCACCAACTTTGATAAACCGGAAAGGCTGCGTCAGGATGTCCTTAATGTGGCAATGGACAACATCGCCTGCGGTGTTGACCCGAAAAAGGCAACAATCTTTATCCAGTCCGGCGTGCCAGCAATAGCAGAACTCACTGTGATTTACTCCAATCTCGTTACCGTTCAGCAACTTTCCCACAACCCGACCATCAAGACCGAGGCGCTTCAGTACAATTATCAGGAGTCAATGCCATACGGCTTTCTTGGTTATCCGGTGAGCCAGGCAGCAGATATCACCTTCTGCCGCGCCCATCTGGTGCCGGTGGGTGAGGACCAGGCGCCCCATATTGAACTGACCCGCAAGATTGTCAGGAAGTTTAACGCCATCTATGCCCCGGTCTTAATTGAACCTGAGCAGATTCTGAACCCCAGGCTTGTTGGTCTTGATGGCAATACCAAGATGTCAAAGAGCCTTGGCAACGCCATCTATCTCTCTGACCCACCTGAAGAGGTAAAGCGCAAGGTCCAGAGCGCGGTAACCGACCCTGCGCGCATCCATCCTACAGACATTGGACATCCAGAGGTTTGCGTTGTCTTTGCCTATCACAAAAACTTTAATCCGGAGGAGGTCAGAGACATTGAAGAGCGCTGCCGTGCGGGCACAATCGGCTGCGTCCCCTGTAAAAACCGCCTGACCGAGGTCCTGAACCGGTTTCTTGAGCCCATCCGCATGCGGAGAAAGGAGCTTGAAAAAGACCCTGAGTATGTCTGGGACATTCTGAAACAGGGCACTGACCGCGCCCGCCTTGAGGGTGAAAAGACAATGACCCTGGTGCGGGAGGCGATGAAGATAAAATACTTTAGAGTGCCTGAGGCTTGAGGCTCTAATCGCAAAAAAATGGCTGAACCCAATTTTGGCATAATTGTTGCTGCCGGCAGGGGTAAAAGATTTGGCGGTCTCAAGCAGTTTGCCCCGGTAAATAAAAAACCGCTCCTTTTCTATAGCCTGAAGGCGTTTGAAACCTGTCCCGAGGTAAAAGGCTATGTGGTTGTCACCAACCCAAGTAAAATAAGGAATGTCAGACAGATGATAAAAACCTGCCGGTTTAAGAAGGCGCTGGCGGTGGTTAGCGGTGGCGAAGAGAGGATGGATTCGGTTGAGCAGGGGCTTTTTGCCCTGCCCGAGGAGGGGTATGTGGCGGTTCACGATGGCGCCCGCCCGATGCTCAAACCAGAGATGCTCGCTATTGGATTTCGGGCGGTGCGCAAATATCCGGCAGTGGCATTTGGCATTCCTGTTACCGATACCCTCAAAGAGACAATAAAGGGCAGAATTGTCAAAACTGTTGACCGCACCGGTCTTGTGGCGATTCAGACACCACAGCTATTTCTCCTTTCCCTTTTGCGCCGCGCCTATGCCCAGGCACGCAATCAGGGGCTGGTTGCCACTGACGAATGCCAGTTGATTGAAAACCTTAACATCTCGCCCCGGCTCCTATTGGGCTCAACTCTCAATATCAAGGTTACCACAAAAGATGACCTGAAAATCTGTGAGGCGCTTTTGTGAAGAAAACCTCGGTCGCAATCTTTGGCTCCACCGGCTCAATCGGTCGCTCAGCGGTGGATGTCATCTCCCATCTCATTGACCGGTTCCAACCCTTCTGCATCGCAGCCCACCAGGCGGTTGAGCAAATCTCGCTTCAGGCGCAAAGGTTAAAACCTCGCCTGGTGATATTGACCGACCCGAAGGCGGCTGAGATTGCCCGCTCAAAACTTGGAAGAGGTTTCAAGGTCTTAGCCGGTCTTAAAGCGCTCGCTGATGTCGCCCAATCTGATGAGGTCGACATCTTGATAATGGCGATGAGCGGCACCGACGGTCTTATTCCCGTGTTAAAAGCCCTGCGCGCGGGCAAAAGGGTCGCTTTGGCAACAAAGGAGATATTAGTTGCCTATGGCGAGTTGGTGATGAGGACCGCTCGCCGCTACAAGGGAAAAATACTGCCGATTGACTCTGAACTTTGCGCCCTACACCAGTGCCTTGATGGCAGGGACATCAAGGCTGTTCGCTCTTTGATTCTCACCGCTTCTGGTGGGCCGTTCTGGCGTAAAGGTCTGCCAGAGGATGCCAAACTTGATGAAGTTCTCAACCACCCCACCTGGAAGATGGGCAGAAAAATCACCGTTGACTCGGCAACCTTGATGAACAAGGGGCTGGAGGTGATTGAGACCGTTCGCCTTTTCGGGGTTAAGCCTGAGCAGGTAAAGACCGTTATCCATCCGGAATCAATCGTCCATTCAATGGTGGAGTTTGTTGATGGCGCCATCCTTGCCCAGATGTCCAATCCGGACATGCGCCTGTCCATTCAGTACTGCCTGACCTATCCCGAACGGCTCGCCTCACCTGTCCCGCCTATTTCCTTTGAAAACATCAAGCCGCTCCGCTTCTTTCCGGTTGATTTAGACCGTTTCCCCTGCCTCAAACTGGCATATCAGGCGCTCAAGAAAGGTCCGGGCGCGACCTGCGTTCTCAATGCCGCCAATGAGATTGC
This sequence comes from candidate division WOR-3 bacterium, assembly GCA_039801245.1. NCBI lineage: Bacteria > Pseudomonadati > Caldifarciminota > Caldifarciminota bacterium. The sequence continues at coordinate 37,527 of JBDRUF010000005.1, read as the reverse complement.
TGTTGCCGCCTTTCTCAATCACAAAATTGCCTTTGGCAAAATCCCGGTTATAATTGCCAAGACACTCAAGGAACACCTGCGGCAGAAAAAGGCAAGGGTGTCCACCCTTAGGGCCTTGAGAAAAACTGAAAACTGGGCAAAAGGTTATGCCCTTAATCTGATAGAAAGGCACAGAAAAATAGATGTTTAGTTCAATAATCCTTGTCGCCCTATTTATCGGTGTCCTGATTACCTTTCATGAGTTTGGGCATCTGATAGTGGCCAAGATTTCCCATATCCCGGTTGAATCCTTCTCCATTGGGTTTGGACCGGTGGTTCTGAAGAAAAAAATCGGGGAGACCGAATACCGCCTTTCCCTTATCCCGTTAGGCGGCTACATCAAAATGACCGGTGAGGAAAACCCAGAGGAAGGGGGGTTCAGCGACAAACCCTTCGGAATCAGAGTGGCGGTGATCGCTGCTGGACCGGTTTTTAACCTCATCCTTGGCTTTCTCATGATTACCGTGATGTATCTCATCTTCGGTCTGAAATACCTGACGCCCACAGTATACCCTCTCCCGAATTCCAAGGCAAAAGCCGCTGGGCTCCAGCCCGGTGACATCATTCTCTTTGTGGACAAAGAGACCATACCTGACTTTGCCACTCTGGAACGCATCCTTGAGAAAAAAACAATCGGCTCTGTTTCTCTTCAGGTTCTGCGCGGCAGAGAAAAACTTGTCTTAAATTACGATGTCCCTGAATCCCTTGAGATTGAACCACTTCTGGTCCCGGTTGTTGACCGGGTGCGCGCGGGCAGCCCCGCAGCAAAAATCGGACTCAGACCAGGCGACATCATCAAAAGCGTTGCTGGAACCCCTGTAGAACGCTGGGAGGATTTTGTTGACATTGTGATGAAAAATGGCGGTAACCGGATTGAAATTACCTACCTGCGCGGGGATAACCTCATCACCGACTCCATCACCCCGGCGGTCACAAGCGACCAGCTAACCAACGAGCGCTTTGGACAGATTGGGGTCTGGGTGCGCCTGCCCAAAAGGAATCTCTCTTTTCCGGTTGCGCTCTATGAGGCGGTTCGCCGCACCGGTTATATCACGGTTCAGACATTTGTCATCATCTATAAAGTCATCACCAGACAGATTTCCACCCGGGTAATTGGCGGCCCGATAATGGTCGCCAAAATTGCCTACGAGGGTGCCAGTTGGGGGGCAGAATATTTCCTTGCCCTCTGGGCGCTTCTTTCCGTCAACCTTTTTGTCGTCAATATGCTCCCGGTGCCTGTCTTGGATGGTGGTAGAATCCTTTTAGATATCATCGCTCATCTCAGACGGCGCAAACTCTCAGAACGGGAACTCACTTGGGCGGCAAATATCGGCTGGGCGCTAATTGGACTTTTGATTGTCTTCACCATCTTTAACGACATCCTCCGCCTTATCCGCAAGTGAAAATCCTCGCGGTCGCCACCGCTTTTGAGACACAAAGGTTTGTCAAAGGCTATCCACCTAAAGGCGCAAGGCTTTTTCTCCGACCTGACAGCGAAATCTCCCGTCTCGCTACTCTAACTATTAACGATACCTTTGTTTATCTTGATGAGCGGGTTGAAATCGTTGAGCCCGATTCCAGTTTTGACCTTGTCCTTGTTCGGGTTGACTTCAATCATGATGAATCTGCCCGGCTGATTGTGGAGATGTTTGAAAGAACCGGAAAGCCGGTAGTGCTATTTGGACCACAGGTGACCTTATGGAAAGAAACCGCACCGGAATGGGCAACCCATCGCGTAATTGGTGATATCACCAATGTCTGGGGAAAAATCAGGTCTGACGCAGAAAAAAAATGCCTTCAGCAGGTTTACATCTCACCGCCGGTGCCGAATTATACAACACCGCACCCGGCTCTGGGCAAGCCACTGTTGATGAACACTAACTATCAGACAATTTATTTTATCCGGGGGTGCTTTTGCCCTGAAGATGTAAAAAGCCTGTGCCCTGAGTTTCTTTATTATCAGGAAAATCGCCTGAAGCGGTCGAAAGAAGAGATTTTAGGAGAGGTGCTGTCACTACCGAAGAAACATATTCATCTGCTTGACGATGATATCGCCAGTGAGCCGGATTTTTATTATGAAATGTTCCGTCTGCTGTGGGGGTATCACCGACACTGGAGCGTTAGGTGTAGTGAGCGGATTTTTGAGTTCCCAGATTTAGTGCGGCTGGTTGCAAAGGCAGGGGCGAAGGTGGTGTTTCTGGACGAGTCGTTTGTGGGCGCCAAGCTACAGCAGGCGCTGAGTGACGAGCGGGTGGTTCGGTGGCTTTACCGAGGGGTGAAGTTTCTGCAGTCGCGGCGGTTGCTTGTGGGAACAAGGTTGACTCTACCGGTAAGGGGCGGGAGGTATGACAAAATTGCCAGTCTCTTGCGCCGGATTGACCTTGATTTTGTGGAAGTGAGGTTTTTTGAAGTAGGGAGGGACGGGGAGAAGAGGGTTGTGCCGGTGAGGTATCACCCCGGGGTTGAGGCTGATGAGCCGGCAAGGGTTAAGGGGGAGTTCTATTCGTTTGGGGCGCTTTTTGACCGGTTTTTGCGCAGGCCCAGGCGGGTGGGTTTTTATTCAACCGGATGGTATCTAATCCCTTATAGTCTTGCCTATCGGCAGAATTTTCTGGAGGGGGTCCCTTACCCCTGAACTGGTTCAACGCGGGTGACTTGAGGAATCTCCTTTTTTAGGGTGTCTTCAACACTGAGAGCGAGTGTCATAGCGGAGAAGGGGCAGTGGGCGCAGGCACCTTTTAGCCGAACCCGGACCACGCCGTCATCGGTGATTTCAATGAGTTGGATATCACCGCCATCTAGGAGGAGGGTGGGGCGGATGGTTTCTTGAATCAGTCTTTTTATTTTGTCTTTTGTTTCTTGCTGCATCATAATGGCTTTTTTGAGGTTGTTGCTGAGGGCTCAGCGGTCGGTTCCGGCGGAGTTATGCGAAGGGTGGTCAGGTTCTCGTCTTTGTAAGGTCGCACCGAGAGAATCACCTGGTCGCATTGAACCTGAACCGCTTTCCCTTTGGTATTGTCGCAGTAACGGGCGCAAATCCTTGCGGCAATCCCGATGTCCTTTTTGGTCTTTTTCTTTGCGTGGAGGAGGACGAGGGGGCCTTTAGTGTTAAGGGGTTTGAACAGCAGGTCGTCGGGTCCCGCCAGTTTCGAGATGATTTCGTTTTCCTCTTCGTTTCTGCCCGCAACAACCTTTGCCTTGCTGGGGAGTCGGAAGTGTCTGCCGTAGTGGAGGATTTCAATCTCTTTGAGGGTGTTGAACTGGTTATGGGCGATGGCATCACGGCACCTTGAAGCGAAGTTGCGGTCGGTAAGTAAGCATCCGCCGCCCGGTGGGGGGTAGTCCACTATACCATACTCTTGGGCAAGCCTTATCTGGCGCCGCCGCTTTTTGCCGTGGAAGTCAAGAAGCCTCTCCCGGCGAACGAGGCCGGAAAGTTCTGGTAGCGTGGGCTCCAAGACCTTTGCCGAAAGGGGGCGCAATAGTCTCCCCTCAAGACCGCAAGCCTTTTCCAAAAGTCTTAGTGAGCGCCGGCTCTGGGAAAAGTGGCGCTGACCCAGGACCTCGCCGGTAAAAACAAAGTCCGCCTTAATCTCCTTCATCAGCTCCTTTGCCCTTTTGAGCATGTATGCCCGGCAGTCAACGCAGGGCGCCAGTTCCAAGACATACCCGTATTTCGGTGCGCGAACAATCTCAAGGTAGTCATCCCCAGCCTCAAGGGTAATTAAGGTAACCCCTAAAATCCCGGCCAGGGTCTGAAGTTGCTCCTGGCTGGGAACCCGACCGGCAATCCCAAAGGGTAGTTTGAAGTTGAGCGCCACCGCCTGGATACCCTGTTCGGTGATGAGTTTGAAGGCAAGGATTGAGTCCAGGCTGCCCGAGAAAAGACCAACCGCCTTTGCCTTACGACTGGTAATCATTTATCATCCTGTTTAGCGTGAAATCTTTTCCGAAAGAGGCACAACAATAACCCTCATCCATTTATCCAATTTTATAACCGCGGTCCTGAAAGTCAAGCATTATTGCAATTTATCCCAGAGGGAGCGAAAACGGGGGTTTCGGGGGTCAAGTTCAATTGCCCGGCCGAGCGCCTTTCGCGCCGAATCCAGTTCACCCTTTCTGCGAAAAAGGAGCGCCAGGTTGTAGAAGATATTCGGGTCAGCAGGCGCAAGTTCAGCGGACTTTTTCTGGAGGTCTAAGGCAAGCGCCAAATCACCTTTGTTTAAGACAATCAGGGCAAGATTGGCGTAAGCCTGGGCATAACCCGGTTTATCCCTGATAACCCGGCGCAAAAGCATCTCCGCCTCCTCATATTCACCCCGGCGCTGTAAAAGCGCGGCAAGGTTGAAACCGGCAACACTCAAGCCGGAATCAAGCGCCACCGCCCTGCGGTAATGGGCAATCGCCCCCGTCTCATCACCCTTTTTCAAAAGAACCGAACCCAAGTTATAATGACCGGGCGCATAATCAGGCGCCTCTTTAACCATCCTTGAAAAGAGCCTCTCCTCATTTTGCCAGAGACGCATCCTGCGCCATAAAAAGGGGATAAAGAAAACCGAGAGGCAGACCGCAACAACTACCAGAACCCTTTTCTCTATTGGTCTGGTGGCAATCAACCTCGCCACCGCCACAAGCATCAAGAGAACACCCAGCGCGGGCAGGTACAGAAGCCTGCCTGAAGGTCCAAAAGGAGCAAGAACCGCCACCGGCAAAAGGAACACAACCGACCAGAACCAGCCAAGAAGAGGATAAAACCGCTGTTTCAACCGCAAAAACAAGAGCGGTAAAAAAAGATAAACAAGCCCAATTACACCCCAAACATTCAGCCGCACAAAATCCCCTGAAGAGCAATAGAAAATCACTCTGTTAAAAGGAAAGAAAAGTAACGACAGTTGCTGACCAAAACTGTTTAATCCGGTGATGATCAAGGGCAGAAATCTATCAGCAGCCTTCATTCCCACCAGGCTGCCCAAAACCTGATAACGGGCAAAAAGATAAATAGCAGCAATCACAGCCACCCCGGCTAAAACCACCCCGCACCTCTTAACCTTGCCCTTGAACAAAATCCAGATAAGAACAATCAGAATAAAGAACAACCCGCTCTCTTTGGAAAAGACCGCGAGCGCAAAACCTGCCAGCACAAGGATGAGATTAACCCAGCCGCCCTTCTTCATATATTCAATCAACCCCAGACAGGCGATTAACAGACCCAATCCTGTTAGAAGGTCGGTCCTGCCGCTGACATAGGCAACACAGTCAGCAAACAACGGGTGCAGAGCCAAGAACAGAGCGGCAAACTGCCCGGATTTCCAGGAGCCGGTAACCATAAAAATCAAAAGGGCAAAAAGGACACAGACAGAAGCGTGCAGCAAAATATTAACTAAATGGAAAAACCAGGGGGTTCTGCCTGCAATCAACCGGTCCAGCCTCAGCGAAAAATTGGCTAACGGGCGGTAATAAGGGTCAGAACCCAAATGTTCACCTGAACCCGCCCAGAAACTCTGACCAAACGCCCTTAAAGGCGGGTCCTGATTGTAAACGATTAGATTGATGTCATCCCAGACAAACTGAAAACCCAGCGTCGGCAGATAAACACCGATAGCGACCAAACCTGATATCAAAAGACCCAGCCATCTTTTAACCTTGAAATTGCCCCTGTTTCTCAAAGGCTATCTTTTGCTTTTCAAAATCCGATACTCGACCAGTTCCTCGGCACGGAAGAGTTCAAAATAGGTATCGCCTCGGCTCCAGCGCTGCTCCTTTTCCCGCTTGACCACACCTAAACCCGATGCCAGCCACAGCCGCTGATGAAAGTCGACCTTGCTGCTCCTTGTTTCCACCCGAAAACAGCCGGCAAAAAACCCTGCGGGCACGCTCACATCCTCCTCTGCAACCACCTCGGTCTCCTCCCGCTCCTCGTCACTCTCAAACCACTTTCTGCCCACGCTCAAAGGCTGGATGAGATAAACAATCCGCTCAACCCTGCCGCCCCTGCCCGGCACCAGCTTAAACACCGTATCACCCTTGCGCTCATAATAGTAGATTGTGGAAGAGCCTGATTGCAGCGGCGTCTCCACCACCCAGACCTTACCCAGCCTCGGCACCTCCTTCAACCCCTTGACCACCTCAACAACCCTCACCTCGCTGCGAACTGTGGTGTCTTTTCCGGTAATAGTCCGCTCGGTTACCTTCATTATCCGCACCGCATTCGGCACCAGGGGAAAGAAGTCTGAATATTGGCGCCGGCATCTGCTCATCAAAATCGAGAGAAAAATAAAAACGGTTAAAAACGCTCTCCTTGCCATAATTAAGATTACCCCTTTCCCCCTATGTGTCAACAAACGAACCACGACCGGCAAAAACAGCCTTTCCCCATAATATAAAAGAAAATCCCCCTCCATCAAAAAAGGATAACCAACCACAACCATCCCGTTCCTCCATAGCCACCGGGGGAGTGACCCCCTGCATCGTACATCTCAACATATTGTGTTTCTATTTGAGTTTATCTACTACTAATAGACGCGATAAGATCAATCTCGCCAATGTTCAGGGACCGATTTCCATATTATTAAACCAAAATTGATGGAGATTCCCGCCCGAGATAGGGGAGAGGCGGTTTTAAGGTTCGGCGGTGGTCCTCTTGCTTTCTTGACACCGTCAGGCTCTTTGTTAGACTAAAAATGATGGCACTGACACCGCTGGAGATACGCAAAAAGGCGTTTAAAAAGGCCTTGAGTGGGTATGCCCCCAAGGAGGTGCGCGCCTTTCTCGCAATTGTTGCCAATGAGTTTGAGGAGTTGAAAAAGGAGCGTGCGGTGCTCGCCGAGAAGGTTGACGAACTCAAAGCCAAGATTGCCGCCTATGAAAAGACCGAAAACCTCCTCAAGGAAACGCTTTTGACCGCCCAGAAGGTGGCAGACGAACTCAAAAGCAACGCCCAGCGGGAAAAGGAAACGCTCATCGAACAGTTTCAGAAGGAGGCGGAGCGGCTCAGGGAGGACCTGAAGGAGTTGCGCTCCCGGCGGAATCTGATTCTTGATGAAATCCGGGGGATTGCCAACACCTATCTATCAATCGTGGAAAGATTTGAAAAAGAGGACCGTGAGCGAACTGAGACAAAAGATTCAGGAAAGCATCCAGGCAATCAGAAGTAGGACCGGTTTCAAACCGGAAATAGGCATCATCCTTGGCACCGGTCTGGGCAGACTTGCCGAAAGGGTTGCTGCTGATATCACCATCCCCTACGCCTTCATACCCCATTTTCCCGTACCGACTGTTGAGAGCCACGGCGGCAGGCTGATCTTGGGGATGCTTCAGAACCGACCGGTGGTAATAATGCAGGGCAGGTTTCACTATTATGAAGGTTATGAACCTCAGGAGATCACCCATCCGGTCCGGGTGATGAAGGAACTGGGCATCCACACCCTGATTATTACCAATGCTGCTGGTGGTCTCAATCCCGATTTCACCACCGGCGACATCGTTGTCATCACCGACCACATCAACCTCACCGGTCAAAACCCCTTGCGCGGACCAAACGACGAATCCTTAGGGCCGAGATTCCCGGATATGTTCGCCTGCTACGACCCGCAACTGATTAAACTGGCTCAAACCGTTGCTTTGGAACTGGGCATCAGACTCCAGCAAGGTGTTTATGCCTGGGTTACCGGCCCCAATCTTGAAACCCCGGCAGAGTATCGCTATCTGAGAATTATCGGGGCTGATTTGGTGGGGATGTCAACCGTTCCCGAGACAATTGTTGCCCGCCACGCCGGACTCAAGGTCCTCGCCTTTTCGGTGATCACCGATATGGGCACCCCTGAGCAACTGAAACCGGTTGACCTCGCCTCGATATTGCGGGCCGCCCAGGAGGCAGAGCCAAAACTCACAGATTTGGTGACCGAGGTGGTAAAACGGATTTGAAACACTTGCGGAAGTATTTTCCTTTACCCCTGTTTGTGTTGTCGTTGATTTTTTCTGCCTGCCCGAAACGCCAGGAGATAAACCGACCGCAAACCGCCAGCCAGGCCTTTGCCCAAGGACTGGAATACAAGGAGGCAAAAAGATACCCTCAGGCAGAGGCTGCCTTCACCTATTGCATCTTCAACTTTCCCGGAAGTACCGAGGCGGCTGATGCCCAGTTTCACCTTGCCGACTGCTATTTTCAAACGAGGGATTACAGCCAGGCACAGACCGAATTTGACTTCTATCTCAAAAACTTCCCCAACGGCAGGTATCAAGAGGAGGCGGCATTCAAACTGGCGCTCTCCCTTCTCCGCTCTGCACCCAGCCCGAATCGTGACCAGACCGCGCTCCTTAAGGCAAAGGAACTCTTTATTGAATTTCTTGAACGATACCCCCAATCCCAATTCCGTGCCCAGGTTGAAGAGGCGTTGCGCACAATCGGTCAGCGCCTCGCCCACAAGGAGTTTGAAGCGGCTCAACTGTATTTTAAAGCCGGGGAGTATAAATCGGCGCTGATTTACTACGAGTTTATCAAGGAAAATTACCCTGATATCCCTTGGTCTGGAACCGACCGCTATCGCCTGGCAGTTTGTTACTTCAACACCGGTGAGGCTGAAAAGGCACGCTCCCTACTTGAGGAAATTGTCGCCAGTGACTCATCCCCAAAACTAATCCTCGCTGCAGAGCGCCTTTTGCGCCGGCTGAAGTAAAAATGCGCATTGGTATATTTGGAGGCTGTTTTGACCCGATTCACCTTGGCCATCTCTTGGTTGCCGATGATGTTACCAGGAAATTAAAGTTGGAACGGGTGTTATTCATACCTTCATTCCAGCCTCCCCATCGCCCTCCACCGCTGGCATCCTATCCTCACCGCAAGGCGATGGTGAAACTGGCAATCAGCTCAAACCCGCTCTTTGCCCTTTGTGACATTGAAGAAAACCTGCCCGTCCCATCATATACCATCAATACCTTGCAGGAACTGAGGCGATTTTTCCCCAATGATCGATTTTATCTGATAATCGGCTATGACCAATACCGAACAATAAAAAACTGGTATAACTGTGATGAGATTATCAAACTGGCGCGCCTGGTTGTGATGAGCCGTCCTGGTTTCCCTAAACCAGGGGTCCTTTTAGGGCGTAAAGGCCACCAGGTTCTATTTCTCCAAGTTATCCCGGTGGCAATCGCGGCAGCAGATGTGCGGAAGAGAATTGTCAAGGGGATGTCAATCCGATACCTTGTCCCGAGCCTCGTTGCCCATTATATTTATCAGCATCGGCTTTATCAGCGGCCAGCGCCAGCGGCTAACTCTAAACAACCAAAGGAGGTAAAATGTTTGCAGTAGCCTTTGCTCAGAACCAGCCAACCGCTCAACCCAGCGGCGGGGGGGTTGGATTATTAGGAAGCATCCTGCCCCTCCTCTTAATATTTGTGGTGCTCTATTTTCTTATCATACTGCCCCAGCAGCGGCGCCAGAAGAAGCACCAGGAGATGCTTTCCAGCCTTAAGCGGGGCGACCGAATAGTGTTTGCCTCTGGGATTTTAGGTGTCATCACCAATGTCAAGGAGAACACCTTGATGGTTAAGATTGCTGAAAATACCGAAATTGAAATAGAAAAGGGTGCAGTCGCATATAAACTTGGCTCCTCATAGAAGCAAAAGCCCTATGAGCCCTGATACCGGTACTTGCCGCCGCATCCTCCTGTACGGCAACCCCATCCTCCGCACCATTGCCCGCCAGATAGACAAAATCACCCCAGAAATTATCCAGCTTATCGCCGATTTAAAGGCAACGATGATAAGAAGGGATGGTGTTGGTCTTGCCGCCAACCAGATTGGAGCGCCCGTGGCAATATTTGCCCTCAACCCGCAGGCTGCAGATATTGACCGCCCGCCCACCTGTCTCATCAACCCCCAAATCGTTGCGACTGAAGGCAACATAGAAACCGAAGAGGGCTGCCTCTCCTTTCCCGATATCTTTGAGGTGTTGAGCAGGCCGGAAATGGTCATTGTTAAAGGTGTTGATGACACGGGTAAAGAGACCCGGTTGGAGGCAACCGGACTCTTAGCACGCGCCATCATCCACGAATACGAACACCTCCAAGGCATCCTCTTTATTGACCACCTCAGCGAGGTGCGGAGAAAAATGCTTGCGTCAAGGCTTAAGGAACTACAGGAGGAGGAACAAAAGGAATGCGGATAGCATTTTTCGGCAGCGGGGAGTTTGGTCTGCCGACATTGTTTGCCCTGAAAGAATCCCACCATAAAATCGCTTTAGTAGTAACCGCCCCTCCTAAGCCTTCTGGCAGGGGGCGAAGGCTTACCACTACCCCGGTTGCCGATGCTGCCTTGGAATTGGGGCTTGAAACCCTTGCTCCTGAAGATCCTAATTCTCAGGAATTTCTCCAGCAATTCCAAAATTATGCCCCCCAATGCGGGGTTGTCATTGATTACGGCTATATACTGAAAGAACCACTTCTGAAAATACCCCAACACGGCTTCATCAACCTCCACCCCTCCCTCTTACCACGCTATCGGGGGGCAGCTCCGATTCCCAGGCAGATTATGGACGGCTGCACCAAAACCGGACTGACCGTCTTCGCCCTTGATACTGGCGTTGACACTGGTGATATCTTAAATCAGATTGAAATCCCAATCCAGCCTGACGAGACCTGTGGTGAACTGAAAACAAGATTGGGGCAGATAGGGGCTCGACTGGTGGTAAAAACACTAAACCAGATTGAGACCGGTTCAGTTAAAAGGCAAGAGCAGAACCATGCCCTCGCCAGTAAGGCACCAAAACTAACAAAGTCAGACCGAGTGATTGTCTGGAATAAACCCGCCCAGGAAATCCACAACCTTATTCGCGCCCTTTCACCAGAACCAGGTGCCATCACCTCCTTCCGGGGGCGGCAACTGACCGTTTTGCGCTCCCGGGTCTTAAATGAGCATATTAACAGTGACCCCGGAACGATAATCACTGAGAAATCAGGAGTCATGGTGGCAACTGCTCACGGTCTCCTTGAACTTTTGCAAATCAAACCGGCAGGTGGCAAGGTACTTTCCGGGGCAGACTTCCGTAATGGGTATCGCCCAAGCCCAGGCGAAAGATTGGGGGACAACCAATGAAGAAAAACAGAAAGTCTTTAAAGGCTCTACTTGGGTTCTTGATAATCATCATCATAACCCTGGGCATATTTCTGCTTATTAACCTAATAATGCCGATTCTTGTGAAGAAGGGGCGCGAAACTACTGTCCCCAACCTCGTGGGAATGAACAAGGAAGAGGCAATTATCGCTCTGGAGCGTGTCGGCTTACGCTTAGGTGAACTCCGCTCGGTTCCCCATCCGGAAATACCTGCCAATCGGGTTGTTGCCCAAAACCCGCGGGCGGGACGAAAAGTTAAACTTGGACGAAAGGTGGATTTGGACATCTCCACCGGCACCGGCAAGGTGCGCATCCCCAATCTCGAGGGACTCCCCTTAGCCAGCGCCATCACCACCCTTGAACGGTTGGGCTTAAACATTGTCCGCGTAGACTCTATTCGCAGTCCGATGGTTCCAGTAGGACGGGTTGTCGGCACCTTACCTCCATCTGGGTCAGAGGTTGGTCAAGGTGCCGAAGTGATTGTATCAGTCTCCACCAAGGCGGGGACTTTTCCAATGCCCAACCTTGTCGGTCTCAACATTGAAACCGCACGGGGGATAATAATCGCGCACGGACTCCGTCCAGGTCAATTCAAGTCCGCACTCAGCGGCGAGCCGGTAGGAACTGTCCTGTTTCAATACCCTGAAGAGGGAATGACCGTGGCACCTGGTGATACTGTCAGTTTAATCATTGCCAGCCCTGACACAACCCGACCGAGATGATGGTCCGCATCTCCGCATCAATCCTTGACTGCGACTTTCTCCACCTTGCCCAAGAACTTCAGGCGGTTGTGAATGCCGGTATTGATGCCCTTCACCTTGACATTATGGATGGACATTTTGTTCCCAATCTCAGTTTCGGGGTGCCGATCGCCCGGGCGGTGAGAAAAGAGGTCAGGCTGCCGATTTATGCCCATCTGATGGTAGAGGGGCCTGAACCTTTTATTGACAAATTTCTGCCCTACGCCGATTATATCATCTTCCACATCGAAGCCACTGAAAGACCCGAGGAGTGCATTAAAGCCATTGCCCTTGGTGGTTGCCAACCGGGAATCTCCTTGAACCCAAACACCCCGATTGAAAAAATCGAGGGGTATCTTTCTCAGATTGATGATGTCTTGGTAATGAGCGTCTACCCCGGCTTTGGCGGTCAGGATTTCATTCCGAGTTCCCTTGAGCGTATCGCCCGAATAAAACAAATCCGTGAGCAGAACAATTTAAATTATACCATCTCGGTTGATGGTGGCGTTTCACCTGCCAATGCCGAAAGAATAATTCAGGCTGGTGCCGATATCCTGGTTGCCGGCAGCGCCATCTTCAAGAGCAAAAATTACTCTCAAACCGTCCAAGAGTTAAGATGTTTGAAACCCTGACGCAGCGCCTGACCGAGCTCCAACGCAAACTCCTTGGTCGGGGTCGGCTCGGACCCCAGGAAATCTCCAGGGCTTTGGGTGAGATTCGGACGATTCTCCTGGAAGCCGATGTCAACTATAAGGTTGTCGGTCAGTTTGTCAGGAGCCTGGAGACACGCCTGAAACAGGAGAACATTACCGCCAGTCTGAAACCGGGTGAACTGATCAACTACACCGTTTATCAGGAACTAGTAAACCTCCTTGGCGGCACGAGCCCGAATCTAAAGCTCACCTCATCTCCGGCAATAATCAGCCTGGTTGGTCTTCAGGGAACCGGCAAAACCACCCTTGCGGGCAAACTTGCCGTTCGCTTCCGCAACCGCAAACCCCTCCTTGTTGCCTGCGACCCCAAGAGACCTGCCGCTAATAGCCAGTTACAGGCGATTGCCGCCCGTGCCGGCTGCGACTTCTATCCGGTTGGCGCTGATGTTGTCGCCACCTGTCTTGGTGCCAGAGAGGATGCCCGTCGCAAAGGGAACAACCTCTTAATCCTTGACACCGCGGGCAGACTGCACATTGATGAGGAGATGATGCAGGAACTTCTGGCAATAGAAAAACACCTGAACCCTGATGTTACCCTCCTTGTCCTTGACGGCATGGTTGGACAGGATGCGGTTAATCAGGCGCTTGAATTCAACCAGCGTCTCAAATTGACCGGCACCTGCTTCACCAAACTGGACAGTGATACCCGCGGCGGGGCGGTGCTTTCAGTCAGACAGGTTACCGGTCTGCCGATATTCTTCATCTCCACCGGTGAAAAAATGGAAGACCTCGAGGAGTTTCATCCCGACCGCATCGCCTCGAGAATCTTGGGAATGGGCGACATCAAGACCCTTGCCGAAAAGGTTCAATCGACCACCAGGGCAGAAGAGCAGCAACAACTTGCCGAAAAACTCATGAAGGGCAAATTTGACCTTGAGGATTTCCTCAACCAGTTGCGCACAGTAAAAAAGATGGGTCCATTATCACGGCTGCTTGCGCTTGTCCCCGGTGCCAAGGATATTGAAGTTGACGAAAGGGAGTTTGTGAAAATTGAGGCGATAATCCAGTCAATGACCCCTGAGGAACGGCGTAACCCGGACATCATCAACGGCTCCAGGCGCCGGCGCATCGCTTTAGGCTCAGGCACAACCGTAACCGATGTCAACCGCCTCCTCAAGGAGTTTGAACAGGCGCGCACAATCGCCCGCCACCTGTCAACCAGTGGCAAAACTCCTCGTCTCCGCCGCCACTGAATCACTCTGACAAAATATAGTTGCCGATACCGGTGGTTGGTAAAATTATTTAACTACTACAACCTTTCTTTCTATTGATGAACCAATTTCGATGAAATAAACTCCAGGCGCAAGATGGCGGACATCATTGACACCGGGCAAAAGGTCAAGGACCTTGCGACCGCTCACATCAAGAAGGACCGAAGACCGATGACCGGAGACCGGCTCCCATTTCAGCACATTGCGGACGACGGTCGGTAGAGAGAGATTGCCACTCATCTCCACTTTTTTCTCCTCCACACCCGGCACAACGTCCCGCAGGACATAGACCGCCTGGGCGTTGGAGTCGCAACCAATTGCAAAGATGCGCTGGCGAATCGGGTCAAGTTGAATATCACAGGGTCCAGCATACTCTCCGGTGCGACTGAGCTGGAGTCTGGCGATGATGGAGTCGGTTGAACAATCCAAAACCCACAGATTAAACCACATATTGGAAAAATATAGCCGGTTGGACCAAGGCACCCAGACAAGAACCTCAACAGGATAGTCGCGATAAATGACCTTATTGATGATTGAGTCGGTGTTCGGGTCAATGACAAACAAAGTGCACTGCCGCACACCAGACTCCCATCTCTCTGGAATGTATACCTTATCGTCCACAGTATCAATCCCAACCGGATTGGCACAGTCGTCTCCTTGGTACGCAAACGGGAAGAACTTAACACTGTAATTATTCAGGTCAATCACTCCCGGGAGCATATAACCACCGACATTATCGCAGGGAGTATAATAGGCTTTATTATACTTGTAGAAGAAATTCAGTCTGGCTGGACTTATGTGCCCGTGCAGGTCAACAACTGCGAGAAGCGAATCGTTGGTGCAGTCATATACCGCAATACCCCAAAAACCCTGCCAGAAGTTGTTAATACCGACAAAAAGTCTATTATAGAGTGAATCCCAGGTTGGGCCAAAAAATAAAACTGCTGGGTAGGGCGGTGGAATTTCCTTAATAATTGAATCGGTGGAACAGTCAATAACCCGAAAACTCCATTGAGGAGAACATTGAGGGCAATAAAGTCTGTCATTTGAAGAAACATATTCATTGCTGCTCCACACTTTTGGAATCCAGCCAATCAGGGTATCGGCAACCGCATCAATGACCATTATGCTACAGGGTTTTGGGTTGACACCTAAATAGACTTTCTGCCTACGCCAGCTATATGAAAAATCACCATATCCTAATTCCCAATACCTGGGCAATCTTGCCCGCAACTCATATGTTGAACAGTCAAGGACATAAAGTTCATTCCAACCAAGGACATAGAGTTTGTTGAGTTCAGGGATAAAGAAGCCGTTGCAAAGATAGGAGGGCAGATAGATTACGGTATCTATCTCCACCTGGGCAAAAAGTGCAAGAGGTATGAGAAGCAATAGCCACTTTCTCATCGTCACTCCTTTTGCGGAGGGGGCAAATTGCCCCCTCCGCATTATTAGTTTATCTTACAACCACCTTAAGTTTAACCTGCTCTTTGCCGATGTCAAGCAGAATTTTCTTCTACAACAGATTATATGATAATAACTTAAGCAGATGATGCTTTTTATGCCTGCAGGGGTCTAAAATCTGACCTGACATCACTGGTTATAAGGGATTTCTCCACTGCGGTGGAATGACGGATGAGGACGCAAGGCAAAACGAATTATAAGTAAGTTAAATGTGCGCCCAAATGCACATATAAATATTATAGTAAGAATTGGTTATATTATTTATTTAAGATATGTTACGATATTATTCTAAACCAGTAAAGGGTAGCCCCGGGCTCGCCCCCCAGTTGCCCTCAGGCTTGCTGTTACCTTCAGTTTAAAACCTTAACCTGCCTAAAAATCCGTTGCGGCTTTGACAATCAGGATATTAAAAAGAGCCGGCTCAGAAATATCTGTGAGAGCCGGCTCCTAACTGTTAATCCGACTTAATGCTACGGTGCAAAGGAGGTCACAAAACGCTGTTCGGTTTCGGTATACTGGATAATCGTCGCCCGTTTTATCGGGTTGCCGAACTCATCAAAGGAAATTGTGCCGGAAACGCAGGGATAGTCCTTTATTTTGCTTAGCGCATCCCGAATCTCATCTGGTTTGGCATTGGGCGCATTCTTGAGCGCGGCAATCAAGAGCAGCCCAGCATCGTAGCCAAGTGTCGCAAAGGCATCAGGCTTCTGTCCGTATCTTGCCTGATACTTACTCACCCAGTTCTGCACCTCGGGTCTGGGGTCATCAGCGGAGTAATGATTCACAAAGTAACTGCCCGCCACCTCCTTGCCCGCAATCTCCAGCATCGCCGGTGAGTCCCAGCCATCCCCACCTAAAAACTTTGTCACCAGCCCGAGTTGATAAGCCTGCTTGACTATCAGCCCGACCTTGTTGTAGTAGTCGGGCAGAAAGAGGAGGTCTGGCTTCTGCTGCTTCACCTTGGTCAAGAGGGCGGAGAAGTCAACATCATCCTTCTGATAGGACTCATATGCCACCACCTTGCCGCCCCGTTCTTCAAAGAAGCGCTTGAAGTAATCCGCCAGCCCCCGGGAATAGTCATTCCCCACATCGAACATAATGGCTGCGGTCTTCGCCTTGAGGCTCTCAACCGCAAACCAGGCAGCAACAACACCCTGAAAAGAATCGGTAAAGCAGGCGCGGAAGATATACTCCTTGTGTTTGCCCTCATCAGTAACGGTCACCTTCGGGTTGGTTGATGTCGGTGTTATCATCGGAATCCTCGCCACCTGGCACTTGTCGGCAAGGGGCAGGGAGCACTTGGTTGAGACCGAACCGATGATTGCCACCACCCCATCCAGTTCAATCAGTTTACCCCCGGCATTTGCCGCCTCGGTTGGGTCGTTCTTGTCGTCGGAGATGAAGAGTTTTATCTGTTTACCATTCACACCGCCGGCGCGGTTCGCCTCCTCAACCGCCAGCATGATGCCGTTGACGGTTGATTCACCGAATGTCTTGACATCACCGGTCAGGGGCGCAACCACGCCCACCTTGATAATATTGCCCGGACCGCAGGACAAAACGCCCAGTCCGAGCACAAGGCACATTAAAAACACCATTCTGAGGTAACGCATTTACTCCTCCTTTTTGTTTTACTCCTGTCTGGTATTTGCCATTACTGATTGTTTGTCCATTAAATCCCCCTGATAACGGGAGAGAAAATCTGCGCCCCATTCCGCAAGGTTGCCCGCGGCAATCGCCGCGCGGATTGAGCGCATTAAGTTCTGAAAGAAAAATATGTTATGATAGGTCAAAAGCCTGGGTCCTAATGCCTCGCCACTAAGAAAGAGATGGCGCAGATAGGCACGGGAAAAGTTTTGGCAGGTGTAGCAGTTGCAGTTCGGGTCAAGGGGTAAAGGGTCCTGGGCATAACACGCATTACGTATCAAAACCCTGCCCGAACTGACAAAGGCGGTCCCGGTCCTGCCGTTGCGGGTGGGCAGGACACAGTCAAAAAGGTCAACCCCGCACATCACCGCCTGGATGATGTCCTCAGGATAGCCAGCACCCATGAGATACCGCACCCTGTCAGCGGGCAGAAGCGCACAGACGAGAGAGGTAAGCTCATAGGTTAGACCTGAAGGTTCGCCGAGACACAGACCGCCAATCGCATAACCGGCAAAGTCAAGCGCCATAATCTCTTCGCAACTTTTCTGGCGCAGGTCAGAATAGGTGGCACCCTGAATGATACCAAAGAGGTTGGTCTCTTTCCTTGCTGCCCGCTTGCAGCGTTCCGCCCACAATGATGTCCTTCTTACCGCAACCTGAGCCTGTTCACGGCTCACCGGAAATGGTGGGCATTGATCAAGGCACATCGCAATATCAGAACCCAAAGCCTCCTGAATCTCAATAACCAGTTCCGGGGTTAAAAAATGCCGGCTGCCATCGATGTGAGACTGAAACTCGATACCATCATCGCCAATCCGGGAAAGTGAGGCAAGCGAATAAACCTGATACCCTCCAGAATCGGTAAGAACCGGTCTGTTCCACCCCATAAACCGCTGCACCCCGCCCAGCTCTTGAATGACCTTGTGTCCAGGACGGAGATAGAGATGGTAGGTGTTGCACACCAGTATCTGGGTACCGGTTTCGTCAAGTTCCTTTGGACTCATTGTCTTTACAGTTGCCTGGGTCCCTACCGGCATAAATGCCGGTGTATCAACCTCGCCATAAGGCAGGCGCAATTTTCCCAACCTTGCCCGATCGCTGGTCTTAACAATCTCAAAATTAGACACGGTTAATCTCCGTGCGCCTTCATCCCGGGGCCAACATTGACCTGTCCAGCTCTGCCTTTAACCTGGGCATTTTCCCCGACAATGGAGTGCTCCAAAAACGAACATTCAACCTGCGCACCCTGATAGATGAGCGCATCCCTTATTACCGATTCAAAAATGCGGGCACCTGAAGAGACCGAGACAAACGGACCGACAACCGAACGCTCAATTACCGCATCATCGGCAATATGAACAGGCGGGATAAGGACCGAGCGCTGGAGACTGGGGACCGAAGCCCCGGTATTAAGTCCTCGGTCTTCGGTCATTCTGAGGAGAACACGGTTGGTCTCCAAGATTGCCTCAGGGGTCCCGCAGTCAAGCCAGACATCAATCGCCATCGTCCTGATCTCAATTCCCCCATCCGCAAGTATCTGCAGGGCGTCGGTAAACTGATACTCATTATTAACTATCCGGTTCTCCAACACGAGCCTGTTCAAAGCCCGATAAAGTACTTTTGACTCTTGAAAGTAGTAAACCCCGACAATTGCCAGGTTGCTAACCGGCTCCTTGGGCTTTTCAATCACCCTCTTTATTACACCGTTTTCGAGTAAAACAACCCCGAAACGCCGCGGGTCGGAAACTTCTTTAACAGCGATAATACTTTTGTTTTTGAGAAACTGCTTGAGGTCGCAGTCAGCTATCGTATCACCTAAGAGAATCAACACCGGTAAATCCGCCACCGCCTCCTGGGCGCAAAGCACGGCATGCCCCAAACCCTTAGGTTCATTTTGAACAACAAACTCAAGCGGAAGCGGGTAATTCCCTGTGAGATAGTTTTTGATCGTTCTGTCCCGGGGAGGGATAATAACACATACCTTATCGGGGTTGAGTTCACTAACTCGGTCAAGGATATGCCCGATAATTGGCTTGCCCGCCACCTCCAGCATCACCTTGGGACGGGCAAGCGTATGGGGTCTTAACCTCTGCCCTTCCCCCGCAGCCGGAATCACCACACAGAGACTCATCTCTTCCCCCTGTAGCTTGCCAGCATTGATTTGAGTTCGTCAATCTTCGGTATTGCCATCGGGTCAACCCCCCTTCTCTTTGCCAGCGCTACACTTACTAAATCCCCTATTATCATCACCGAAAACAGACGGGCTAATGCTGACCTACCTTCACTATTAACAAAAATGAACCGCGAAAAGGCATCCTTACACAGGTTCAGGGTTGCGCGGAAACGAAAAATAGTTCGTGGATGAGTGGTGCGGTCAAAGAGCCCTATCAAAACACCCTTCCGGGCAAGAAACCTTGGCGAGGAGAGGGCCATTATTTCGTTGTGGTTCTGTTCTGGTAACTGCCCGATATGACACATCACCTTGGCATTCTCATTCAGCTGACATTGCCACCGATAAGCGGCCACATCAAGGAGCCTTGAGGTTGAATAGACAATTGGGAGGTTGCCATCAAGAAGCCTGCTGATCCGTTGCGCTCTTTTGTGCCAATTGTGCAACCGTCTGCCTAAAAGTCGAGCGGTGTCCCTGATTCCCTTTTTACAATCTGGATATAAACCAAACCTGCTTAGAACCACCAAGATCGGAATTGTCAGCAAACCGATAGCGGCACGGGGTGGCATCCCTGTAGGCACAGATAGCAATGGAAGACCATCATGTTTTGCCATTTGCGCCAATCTCCCCCCACTGGAGATGGCGATGACCTGAGATTTGCATCTCTTTGCTTCCCTGTAAGCGGCTAATGTCTCCTCGGTATTACCGGAGTAACTCACGGCAAAGAAAAGGGTACGAGGAGAAACCGCCTGAGGCAATCTGTAATCCCGCCAGACAATCACCGGCAAAGAACCCGTTTGCAAAGAAAGCGTACGCACTATATCACCGCCGATTGCCGAACCACCCATACCGGCAATCACAACATTTTCAATCACCTTTGGTTTAATTAACTCACACTCAAAACCGATCTTCAAGCCGAGTTCAAACTGCTCTGGCAGGCTGAAAATCAAGTTTAGCATTTTGTTATAACCTGAGCTATTCACCGCCAACCCCTTTAACAGCAAAAAGTGAACGCACCAGCTTGGGGAAACGACGATGCAACTCCCGCTGTAATAACCGCTCAACCTCTAAGGCGGTTGATAACTTCAAAGCCTCCTGCGCCACCTCAAGGGCAACACCGGTATCAATTGTCCTGATCACCTGCTTTGCCTCAGGAATCATCCCCGGCACAACCGAAATCTCATCCACCCCCATTCCCAAAAGCAAAACAATCCCGAGCGGGTCAGCGGCAAACTCACCGCACATACCAACCCAGATACCCTGTTGATGTGCAGCATCAATCGTCTTTTTGATTAACTGCAAGACCGCTGGATGGAAATGGTCAAAGAGCTTCGCCACCCGCTCATTACCCCGATCAACCGCCAGCGTATATTGAGTAAGGTCGTTTGAGCCGATAGACAAAAACCTGCACTCCCGGGCGAGTTGCTCTGCCAGAAGGGCGGCGGCCGGGGTTTCCACCATTACTCCTATTTCCAGGTTCTCGTCAAAATCAAACCCTTCCCTTCTCAACTCCTTTTTAACATCTTGAACCAATAGTTTTGCCCGACGTAGCTCCTCAATCGTTGCTATCATCGGAAACATAATTTTGATGTTATGTAGAACTGATGCCCGCAGAATCGCCCGCAACTGGGTCTTAAACAGGCTCAGGTCATCAAGACAGAACCTTATCGCCCGCCACCCTAAAAAAGGGTTTGCCTCAGTATAACCCGGGATTACTTTGTCCCCCCCAAGGTCAAATGTCCTGATGATAACCGGAAAGGGTTGGAACAGTTGCGCCACCTCAAGGAAAATCTCCAGCTGCTCGGCTTCGGTTGGGGGACGGCGCTTTGCCAGATACATATATTCGGTGCGGAAAAGTCCAATACCCCTTGCACCATTCTCCTTTGCCAGTTTTGCCTCAATCAAAAACTCCACATTGGCAGAAAGGTCTATCATCCTGCCGTCAGGTGTTACCGGCTCCTCCTCTCTCAGCGCCTTGAGTGATGCTCGGTGCTGGTGATAACGCTTGATCTCGGTTTCGTAAGTCTTGAGCCGGTTCTGGGAAGGATTGAGAATCGCCAGACCGCGATAACCATCCACCAGCACCTCCTCCCCATCATTAACCTGTTTTGAAATCGCATCTACTCCAAAAACTGCTGGAATCTCCTTAGCCTTCGCCATAATCGCGGTATGGGATGTTTTCCCTCCCCCCTCCAGAACCAACCCAGCGACCTTTGCCGGGTCTAAAAGTGCCGCCTCTGATGGGGGCAACTCACGGGCAACAATGACCGAACCCGGCTCAAGGGTATGGATTGAAGGCAAGTCATCACCCATAAGCACACTTAAAACCCTTCCAGAAACATCGGCAATATCAACGAACCTTTCTCGAAAAACCTGGAGTTTTGCCCCTCTTACAGGACCGGCAAGGTTCTTGAGTGTCTGCGCATAGGCAAATTCGGCGTTACGCAAATTCTCCCTGATTAAACGCTCCGTTTCTTTTAACACCTCCTCATCGGTCAAAAGGCTCAGCTGGACATCAATAAAATCGGCAAAATCCCTACCCATTTCCTGTTTGACCTGACTGTGGAGCCGTCGCAGGTCCTTTTCTGCCGTGGCAACTGCAGACTTAAACCGTGCCACCTCCATAGAAACCTGTTCTGGCTTGAGAATTCGTTCCTCAAGCCTAGGAAGATACTGCTGATAGCGAAAAGCCCGTCCCCTCGCAAATCCACCGGAAACTGGAATCCCGCGAAAAATCCTCTCCCGCTTATGCATCATCCGAGGTCAGTTTCTCCTTCAAGGCTCTAAAAGCCTCCTCTTCATCCTCACCTGTAACCTCTAATGTAACTAAACTCCCCTTTTCCGCAGCAAGAGAGAGAATTGCTAAGATACTCTTACCGTTGACCCAGATACCATCCTTTGACAATCTCACCTTTGATTTGAACCTTTCTGCTATCTTAACGAATTCTGCTGCTGGTCGGGCATGCAATCCGACCGGACCGCCAATTTTGATGTTCTCTCTAATCATAATTTAGTTTGTAGTTTATAGTTTTTTGTTGACAGTTCAAGAACCAAAAATAGCTCTAAACCTTGCGCACCTTCACCCCTGCCTCTTTCAAGAATTGGCGGGCAAAACTGTCAGGATAATCCTCCGCAATAACAAACTCCCTGATACCAGCATTAATCAGCATCTTGGCGCAGGTAATACAGGGTGCATGGGTGCAGTAAAGGGTTGCTCCTGAAACTCCGATTCCAAACGCTGCCGCCTGCACCAGCGTATTCTGTTCTGCATGGATACCCCGGCAGATTTCAATCCGCTCGCCTGCAGGAATGTGCAACTTTGCTCGCAGACACCCGGCTTTATCGCAGTGAGGTAGTCCGTGCGGCGCGCCGTTATAACCGGTGCAGAGAATGCGTTTGTCCCGCACCAAGACCGCACCAACCTTCCGGCGCAGACAGGTTGAACGCTCAGCCACTAAACGGGCAATGGCAAGGAAATAGTCATCCCAGCCTTTGCGTTTTACCTTTTTGCCCTTTGCCTTCATATCAGCGCACCACCACCAGTTTTACCGTTGCCTGGGCTTTACCGGTGAGTAATCTTGCCCAGTAAATACCTTCACTTAACCTCATCCCCTTAGAATCGGTCAGGTTCCAGTTAATCTGATACCTCCCCGCATCTTGTTTACCCAAATCAAACCTGTGCACAACTCTGCCGCACCGGTCGTATATCACCAGACTGGCAAAATCAGCTTTTGGTAATGAGTAGGAGAGGTTAACAGAGGTTGTCGTTACAGGACAGGTTGAGGTTAGGATTAAGGCTGAGAATCCTTGACCTAAATCTTTGTCTTTGATACCGGTAGGGGTGTCGGTTGAAAACTTTATCGCATGACCGGAAATCCAGGGTGATGCTGCCCGATGATAAGAGCCGTTGCAGAGAACCTGAATGAATTTGCTGCGCGTATGGTCCTGCATACCGATTGTTGCCGATGTTCCTGGTTGATTCGCTGTCAGATACTGGAACAGGAACTTGGAGTTGCCATCCTCGCTTGCAAGCGTGGTGTCGTAAAGGATTATCTCAAACTTCTCCCACTGGCTACGCGGGTTGTAGTAATGGACCGAATCCCACTCAACAATGAACCGGTGATTTGCGGTATCGTAATAATACCATACTCCGTTCCCTGTTGGTGGGTACAGGTCATCCCAGTTTGCAGCAATAATTGCCGGCATATTGGTATTGGGGAAAGTAGTATTATTCGGACTCGCACTGCCGGTTGAATCTGGTGCAATCCAGCCATTGGAGCAGATTGAAATCCGGTTATAACTCTGTCCATAGAAGATAAACGGTCCAAAGTTTGCTGGCAGACCTATAACCCTGGTCTGGTCATCGGTCAGGCTGAGCCTGGTGCCAAGATTTCTGATTTCCACCCATTCAAACTCAGGATGCTCTGGATATAATGTGTCAACCTCATCATAAGCCCAGTAAAGCGTTGGCTCAGAGTTGTCCGGAATCGGGTCAATCATCCTCAACTCGCCTACCACCATTCTGAACCTGATGCTGTCTGAATAATTGGTGCCCGAGAGGTAAAGCCACATCTCAGCACTGTGCTCGCGTGGGGTCTCGCGGGCTGCCATAACCCTGAACCGGTCAGAAAAGTTGCTCTTCGCCGAATCGGGCAAAATATCGCCAAATTCAGCGGTTGAGTCCAGGACCGACACGAACTGGTCAAGGGTTCGTAGAACCGCGCTAATACCATCTGCTGCAACCCTGCCAGCGTTCCTCAAGGCAATTACCAAATCCACATTCTCACCCGGGTCAAACCTGCCATCACCATTACCCCCAGGCGGCGAATCAATCACGGTCTGGGACTGTAAAATCAGTGCCGGGGCATTGATAATCGTTCCTTCAATCGCATCCAGGTCATAACTCTGCCCGCAGTCAACAAGCCGGATAAAGTTTGCCAGACTTACCCCGGCATCAGCCAAATCGCAGGCGATATTACCGCTCCCGTACGCACAGAAACTCCAGGGTCCATTCCATTCGGTTGAAACTAAGACCGAACAGGGCTTATTACTTGTGGAATAAACAGTAAAATCTGTGCCCGGACCGTTGATTATCCCGGTGCCCATCTCAATCACCGCAGTTCCCCTTGCAGTCAAAGTGAACGACCGGTCATCCCGCCGGAAAAGACCAAAAAGCCCCATCGTGTTGCCCGCGCCGGTCGGACTTTTGCAAATCCAGGTTGTTACCTTGTAACCGGTTATCGGCGCGGTTGTATCCGGCTTCAGCGCCACATTCACCACAACAAATGTATCGTTCGGCACAACGATATTGTTTATCGTCCTGGTCTGATAACCATCAGCAATCACCTTGAGCGCATATGTTCCCGGAACCACATATTTGAAAAACCAGCCGCAGGTATCGGTATAGACCATCCAGTTTGTCGGGTCAGAGATAACCAGCGCCCTTTTCACCGGCATTCCTGTTATGGAATCGGTAATCTGCCCGCGCAGACCATAACCGCCCTTTATCATCCACTGTTTGCTTGCGGTCCAGTTTGCCCGGCAGATGGTGTCAATCTCACTCTGTGGTGGCGGCTGACCATTGGCAACCTCAGCGGCAAAGCCCAAAGCCCCCTCTGCGCCGTAATAAAAGTCGGTTGATGTCCCCTGACACTCATAAAGACCCCGGGAGATCTGATATGCCGGATAGCCGGTGATACTGCCATATTGCTGGCAGAGCTGGGAATGGGCAACACTGTCATAGGTGGCGATGCGCGAATAACTCCAGGGCCACATCACCGCACGGGTGCCGCTGTGATAGGTCATTGTCATCACAAAAGGGCGGTTCTGAAAGAAATTCCTGAAACCCCTGATCTCGGGCTGGCTCCAGGGCACATCTGCCCCTGACTCCTCATTCCAGGCATAGCCATAGTCACGGTTCAGGTCAATCCCATTGGAGTTGCCCCTTGTCCGGTTTATCAGACCTTCAGGGTTGACACAGGGGATAATCCAGATTTCCCTGTTATTCACCAGATAGGTAATCAGACTGTCTGACCCGTAATTTTCGGTCAACTGCCTGACAAAGAAAAAGCATATCTCGGTGCCGATGTTCTCATTGCCATGGGTTGTCCCATCCCATTCCAGTCTGGGGCGGTGATTTTCCAGTGTCGGGTCTTTGGTAATCTTTAGGGCAATCACATACTTCCCGGTTGGCGAAACCGCAATCGTGTCCAAAAGGCAAATCTCCGGATAGGTACTGGCAATCAGGGCAAATGTGTCCATAATCTCCTGATAGGAGTGATACCTGCCAAAATCATCCTTCGGGCAGTTTCTGTTCGCCTCCGCCTCCATATCAGAAACCAGAACCTCAACCTTATAGCCCAGACTCAAAAGTTTTTGATATGCCCTTTCCTTAACCGCACCGATAAAATAATCATCCTTCACCTCATAGAACTCAAGCACATCCTTGGCAACCCGGTCCAGTTGGACCCGCGGGCAAAAGACCTTGACCTTCAGCTCCCTTAGGGAAGACCGAAGACCGAAGATAGAAGATGGTTCTCGGTCCTCGGTCATCGGTCCTTTGCCTGCACCTACCAGACCGACAAGAAATAAAACCCAAACCAACCTTTTCACCAAAAACCTCCTTTGACCTTCACCCTTAAAACAGACTGTCAAAAACCCAAACCGTCTCTGGCAAAGACCAGTCTGAGACAAAACCCTTTCGGTCCTTTGCCCGGCACCTCACCTCGTAAACCCCGGCACCAGACCAGGCGTGCCGGTCAGCAACAATTGTTCCCGGCAGGAAAAATCCGCTCCACTCACCAATGGTATCACCCCAGTCAAACTGCAGCGCCATTGACTCCCCAAGAGGATGATTCGCGGACGAGGCAAAAGCCACCGTATCATTGACAACAACCGTGTCCGGTCCTGCAGGTCTTTTGGGCACCAAAGGCTGATAAAACCTGATAGTGACAAAAAATGTGTCTGACCAGCCCGACTCCTTTCGCGCATCCCTTGCCTTCACCCGCAGAAAATAGCCGCCGGTATCAAGAAAGGCAACCTTGCGAAAGCACTCCACC
This sequence comes from candidate division WOR-3 bacterium, assembly GCA_039801245.1. Taxonomy (NCBI): domain Bacteria; kingdom Pseudomonadati; phylum Caldifarciminota; species Caldifarciminota bacterium. The sequence goes on along the minus strand of JBDRUF010000005.1, from coordinate 11,373 downwards.
CCTGATGGCAGCCACTCGCTCCAGACCGAATCCTCCTCATTACTCCAGTCAAAGAGATAGGAGATGGAGTCGCCCTCCTTGTCAACCGAAAGCGCATAAACAACTATCGTATCATTCGGTCTTGCCCGCTCGGTTCCGGAAACAATCGGCACCGATGGCGCCCTGTTCTCGCAACCGCTGAATAAAACAATAAAGGCAACTATGCCGGCAAAAACCGGACCCAATTTCTTTAGCCAAATATTCATCAACCCTTAAATCTTAAAAGAAACCCTTGCCAAGTCAAGGCAAGACCGAAGTCGGAAGACCGAAGACGAAAGCCTCAGTTTCCGCTCCTTGGTCCTTTTGTTATCACACTTAACAGACCCTTAAAAACTGCAAGGATTGCGACCGAAAAGCCGGATAAAAACACCAGAACCAAAACCACCGGGGGAGTCACCCCCCAACTAAAACTGGATTTTCCCTAAATTATGAAACTACGAAACTTAACCCCAAAACAACCCCTGATATTTAGTATACTTATATGTATACTTAGAACTTAACGAACCCTTAAATTACCGCAAGTGTCATTTCGACCGAAGCAGAGAAATCCCTCTATTCATTAGCGGCATAAAGCGAGGCTCGTTAAATTCCCCATTTCCATTTATTTGCGAATTATTATCCATCCTTCGTCAGTGAAAAAGGAAAAATCATCTTCAAATCGCTCAAGTCCTTCCTCTGCTTGCCTCAGAAGGTCTGGCTCAACTTTCCCTACGACCACAAGAATTCCGTTATCCCAACCTTCCTTTGCGTAGAGCTCTAATTGTCCGAGCAGGCGTTGCAGTTTAGAAGTGGAATTCAAGTCCTTCTTTATCTCAATGAATACCTTTCTTCCCACGCAGATGTCGGCTCGCAAACGGCTACTACCAAACTCGCGGACTACCTCGATACCTTTGACATTCTTGACCAGATAGTTGTAGAGGTCCTTTTTGTATTCAGATTCGGACTTATAAAAAGGAGGGCGCCACTTCTCAACCAGTCCTCTAACTGCACCCAATGGGTTTAGGGTGAAACGTAACTTCCCGATAGGCATGTTGTTCCCCAACTCATCATTGATACAATCAGCTCAAATATCAATCTCTTGGAGAGAGACGCGCCTTTGGTCACATACGCCTTTAGTCCCTATGGTGAAGTTTTCTCCAAGAAAAGGTGGGCGAATTTATCAGTAAACAGGCTGAAGGTGTTGTCCAAGATAATGTAGTAGGTACCGCTTGTTGTTATCGTTGCAGAAAAAGATGAACCGGAAGAACGCAAAACCCTTACTACATAATTGTAGGACCGATTATTTCGCCAGTTCTCATAGTTAGCGGCATCCAGAATCAGAAAGTTGATGTCATAATTGTCAACCCAGAAGTTACCGGATACTGTATACCCCGATGCCAAATCCTGAGTCCAATAAATATAATAGCCTGCTAAAATTTGCCCATCCCAATCTATCAGTGTGGTAGTGACGCGTTGGACAGTTATCGTTTTGCTTCGTGTGTCAGAGCCACCGCGCCCATCAGTAACTGTGACCGTAACAGTTGCGCTACCCGAAGCAGAAGGAGCATACCATGTAATTGTCTGACCGGAAGAAGATGAAAACGTCCCGTTTGTGCAAGTCCAGTTGTAGTCAAGCGGGTCGTTATCAGGGTCACTGGCATAGCAAGTTAAAGTGATTGAGCCGTTAACACCAACATAATCGGCACCAGAAATAGAGTTAATTACTGGAGGATGATTAATTCCAAGAGGATGCTTACAGCTCAAGAAGATAAAAACCGTAAGGATTATTTTAATCCAACATTTCATATATGATTCACCTCCTTGAGAACAGCTAAATATTACTTGGTTTCTTTTTATGCCATGGTTATCTGTACCCTTATCATACATCACATTTATGATATTCATTCATCTCGCCCTGTCAAGTGAGAAAATAACGATTGACAATTAGCCGTCTCTCTTGACTCTTTCAGCCCGATGCTGATAATTGAGCGGTGCCGGTTTATTTTCCCCTTTTTCGGCGAGACCCTTGCCCTGCTCTGCGCCCTTTTCTGGGCCTTTGCCGTTATTCTCTTGAAAAAAGAGCAGGGCTTGATTAAACAAAACTATCTATTATAATGACTGCAAAATGTAGTCATATGACTAAAAAATGTAGTCAAAACCGCTCGGCATTACTGAAGCCACTTTTGGGCTCGCCGCTGCGCGAGTGGATACTGCTCATCCTCTTTACCCGCGATGCCGCATATCCCCGGGAAATCGCTGAAGAAACAAACGCTGCCCTGCGGGCGGTTCAGCGACAGCTGAAAACCCTTGAGGATTATGGTGTTGTTTACAGCCGGCGCCGGGGTAAAATCAGGCTGTTCTACCTTAACCCCCGCTACCCCTTTCGCCGGGAACTTGAAGCCCTTTTGAAAAAGGTGCTGGAACTCTTGCCAGCGAAAGAAAGGGAACGCTACTATATTCCCCGTCTTCGTCCCCGAATCCCAGGCAAACCAGTAAGGTATGTCCCGAGCCGTTAAAATCCTGCGCCTTGCTGCCCGCATTTCCACAAAACTGAAAGCCTATGGAATTGACACGGTGCTTTCTGGTGGTTCCTGCGTAACCATCTACGCCCGAGGGAAATATGTCACCCGTGACCTTGATTTCGTCCTCGCCGCCAGTTACCCGGAAAAAATCATCGCCAGCGCCCTTGCTGAACTTGGCTATCACTCCAATCCGAAGGTCTCAGGCGCATTTACCAACCCGAAAGAAGAGACAATTATTGACATCCGCCCGCCACCACCTGCTATTGGCGGTGAACCGATAAGACAGCCGCAGCGCATCATCACAGGTGGTTATCAACTGACCCTGCTTTCTCCTACCGATTGTGTCAAGGACCGGCTCGCCCATTTCTTCTTTTTTAACGACCGCCAGGGACTGGAGCAGGCAATTTTGGTCGCTACCAACCAAAAGGTGAACATTCGTGAGGTTAGAAGATGGGCAGAGGCAGAAGGGATGGCAGAACGATACCGAGAATTTTACCGCGCCCTTCTCCGCCAACGCCGATTAAAAAGTAAATAGTCCTACTATCTTGACTCCTCTTTCAGGGTGCTGATAATTGAGCGGTGCCGGTCAATTTCCCCTTTTTCGGCGAGACCCTTGCCCTCCTCTGCGCCCTTTTCTGGGCTTTTGCCGTTATCCTCTTCAAAAAGAGCGGCGAAACCGCGCACCCGCTCGGGCTGAACCTCTTCAAAAACCTCCTCGCGCTCATCCTTTTCATCCCGACGCTTTTAATCCTCAAAGAGCCCTTAATACCCCGAATGCGTTTTTGTGAATTCGCCCGGTTTTTTGCAAGCGGCATCCTCGGAATGGCGGTTGGTGATACCCTCTTCTTTATGAGCCTGAACCGAATCGGTGCCGGTCTTTCTGCGATTGTTGGCTATATGTACAGCCCTTTACTCATCTCCCTTTCCCTTATTTTCCTGAAAGAGAGCCTGACCCCGCTCCAGATTCTGGGGATAGCCCTTATCCTTTTCGCCCTGTTTTTGACCAGCCAGATAAGGGTGCCGCAAAACATCCCTCGGAAAACGCTTTTTATCGGCATCATCCTTGGCGTTCTGTCAACCTTAGCAACCGCAGTTAGTATCATCTTGATTAAACCGCTCCTTGCCCAAACATCGCTCCTATGGGCGACCGCATTTCGCCTCCTTGCCGGCTTGATGGGCGTCTTTTTCTTTATCCTGATTTTGCCCGAGCGCAAAAGGGTTCTTGCCTCTGCCTTTATCAAAAAGGGTCTTGGTTACGCTATCGGTGGAACCGTTCTTGGCACCTATATCGCTTTGACCATCTGGCTTGGTGGGATGAAGTTCACTTTAGTTTCGGTTGCGGCACCCCTGAACCAGTTGAGCAATATCTTCATTTTTATCCTTTCCGCGCTGATTCTCAAGGAGCCGGTCAATTTCCGGCGCGCAATTGCGATAATCAGCGCCTTTACCGGTGCGCTTTTGGTCTTTATCGGCTAAGATAAAATTAGCGGAAGTAGTAGCGAATACCTAAACCACCATTTACCCCGAATCGAGTTTCCGGAATCAAATCAAGCAGTGGCACCAGTTCCAAGAAACAGCCCAAGGGCACCGGCTCAAAAAGATACTCAAGCCCAACAGGAACCCTCACCCCGACACGCATCTTTTCCTCATCTGACGCCAGCCTGACCCGTGCGCCAATCCCGTAATACAATGGCAGGTCACCTATAGGCACCGGCAGAAAATAGTGGTGAAGGATATCACCGTGCAGATGAATGTAATTATAGTGGTTATGGCGATTAAGAAATGCCCAGCCGGCAGCAGCATCAACTGCCACTGACCCACTCAGCCACAACTTTGCGCTCACTCCGGTCGGTTCACCAAGGATGATACCGAGTCCCAAACCGCTGCCTTCAGCAAAAGCCTGTGCGCAAAATCCGAACAGGAGTGCGAGGGTGCAAAAAGCAACACCGGCGATTGTGCTGGGAGCGAACCCCTTTTTATTTTTCATACAATTTATCTTAAGTCCGCCTCGGTGCGAGTCAAGGGTTTCATTCAATCAAGATGAGGCTTGGTCTTGAAACCCTTAATGAGCGCAATTATCGCCTCAATCACCAGCCAGACCATTAAGGCAAAAACAATCCAGCCAACGCTGAACAAAAGCCAGTTGTGAGTGCGGGCATAATCCTGGATGTTTTTCACCATCGCCCAGGAGGTCATTACAACGAGAAAGAGTGTTGGAATCGCTGCCACCAATGGCTTTGACTTTTTGAATGTCAGATAAAGGGTAACAACAACCAAAGCGAGACCGGCAAGGAGCTGATTGATAGTGCCAAAGAGCGGCCAGAGGATTAACGCACCCTGACCACCAGGCTTGACCATTGCCAGACCAAACGCCGAACCAACCGCAATCAAGGTCGCAATATGCTTGCCGGTGATAAAATTCAAGCCCGCACTCCTGCCAAACTCCTGAACAATATAACGCTGGATTCTTGCTGCGGTGTCAATCGTGGTGCCGGCAAAGGAAACGATAAAAACACCCATTATCGTCATCATCAGTTCGCGGACATATCTGCCATTGCCAAAGATATAACCCATCATATTTGATGCACCGGTAACAAAAGCCTTGAGATTTGCCGCCATCCCGCTTGCTGAAGACCAGTCTGAATAATGTTGTGACCAGGCCGCCATACCCGCTTCCAATCCTTTACCGATAGCACCGAAACCGGCGCCAACCGCAAGTAAAACCAAGGTAGCAAGAATGCCCTCAGCAATCATTCCGCCATAACCGACCAATCGGGCATCACTCTCTTTGTTAATCTGTTTAGATGCGGTGCCTGAGGTAACCAGGGAATGGAAACCGGAGATGGCACCGCAGGCAATCGTAACAAAAAGAAATGGCCAGACCGGTGGTGCACCCCTTGCAGAGAGATTGAAGGCAGGGGCAACAAAGCCAAGATGACCAGGGTCGCGGATGAAGGCGGCAACCGCGCCGGCAAAAATCAAGAGCCCGGCAACCATCAACTCATGGGAGTTGATGTAATCCCTTGGCTGCAGGAGGGTTTCCACCGGCAAAATTGAGGCAACATAGGCATAGACCATCAGAATCACAATCCAGATGACAACCGCATTGCTGCCGGGAATACTCAAGGGAATCAAAACACCCAAAGCCACGGTGGCATACATCGCCAGGAGTGCAATCCAGGACCAAAGTTCCAGGCTTTTACCCTTCTTGAAAACCATATAGGACAGAGTCAGTGCAATCGGTATCTCCATCCAGACCGGGAAAACCGAACTGGGATACATCTTGAAAAGAATCCCCATAATCATTGCAAAGATGGCAATAACCACCCAGACCTCAAGGAAGATTATCGCCATAAAAAGAAACTTTGCCCTCTTGCCGATTACCCGGGTGGTGATTTCACCGATGGAAAGCCCCTTGTTTCTGATTGACAGAACCAGCGAGGAAAAATCGTGAACCCCGCCAAAGAAAACCGTTCCCAATGTTATCCAGAGCAGGGCTGGCACCCAGCCCCAGATGACACCAATCGCAGGACCGACAATCGGACCAAGACCGGCAATGGAGGTGAAGTTATGACCCCAGACAACCCAGCGGTTGCTCGGCACATAATCACGGTCATCCCTCAAGGTGTGTGCCGGTGTCTGCCGGGAATCATCAAGTTTAAAAACCCGCCTGGACAGAAACCCGCCGTAAATCCGATACATCAGGAAAAACCAAACAACAGCCAGGACAAATATTAAAAATGCCATTGACTATCCTCCTTGTGAATAAAAATCACGAATTTTAAAATACTGAAACTCACCTCCTTGTCAATTGAATAAATGGGGATGGGTTAAAACAGGCTACGCTTTATCTAAAATCTGGAAAACCGAGTCCAAAACTGTCCCATCAACCCATTTGACAACTGCAACAACTTTGCTTGACCGCTCCGGCTTTTTCGGTCTGCCGCAGAGACGCTCAACCTCTGCCTTCATCTCCTCCAAACTCTTTAACGGCAGACCCTTACCCTTGACCGCCGCAAGCAAATCCTGCCTCTTCGGGTTGATGGCAATTCCCAGTTCCGTCACCACCACATCAATCATCTCCCCAGGTCCGCACAGGGTTGTCACCTCATCAACAATCACCGGAATCCGGTCCCGCACCGCGGGCATCGCCAGAATCACGCATTTGGCATAAAGGCAGTTCTGCCAGCCACCGATGCCGTGTAAAAGCCTGCCATCCGAATGGGTGACAACATTGGCATTAAAGTTCAAATCCACCTCGGTGGCACCAAGGACAGCCACATCCAACAGGTTGATGAAGTTACCCTTAGAGTGGTGATTGTAACTGATTAAAGGGCTGGTGCCGATGTGGTTTCTGTTTACACCGATTGAACGCACCGCCTCCAGGTCAAAAGCCTGGCCGTCAATTAACGCTCTGGTTAGACCTTCTTCAAGCATCTTCACCAAGAAGCGGTTGGTCCCGCCATGAATCCAGCTTGCCTTGACATTAGCCTCCTTCATCATCTCGGCAAGGTAGACCGCAAATGCAAGTGAAATCCCACCCGCGCCCGCCTGAAAACTGAAGCCGTCGCGCATAATGCCCGAATCGCGGATAAAGCGGGCAACCAGTTCAGAAATATAAAGCCGGTCGGGTGAGCGGGTGATTTCGGTTGTGCCGGCAACAATTTTTTTGGGGTCACCGATTACATCCTGGACAACCACATAGTCAACATAACTCCCGGATATCTCTATCGGCATACAGGGAAAAGGCACAAGGTTATTGGTAACGATGATGGTTTTGTCTGCATAAATCGCATCTGCCAGCGCATAACCCAACACCCCGCACGCCGCATCCCCTTGAACCGCATTGGCATTGCCAAAACAGTCCGCAGTCGGTGCTGCCAAGACCGCAATGTCAATATGAACCTCGCCATCCTGAATCGCCTGCGCCCTGCCCCCATGCGAGCGCAAGACACCAAGTCCGCGCATCCTGCCCTTGGTACAATAATCACCTAATGGTCCGTTCAAACTGCCCTCAATATGATGAATCACCCCGCTGTCAAGATGTTTAATCAGGGGCGCATGGCAGGGAAAGGCGGCAGAAGGAAACCAGACCAGATCCTTAAGCCCCATCTCCGCACAGATGTCAAAAAGTTGCAGTGCCAGGGTGTCACCTTCCCGGAAGTGGTGATGGGTGGAGATGGTCATCCCATCCCTGATGCCGCACTTCTCAAGCGCGGTGCGGAGGTCAGGTACAACCTTGTTGCCATCCTCAGGGTAATCAAGGGTGGTGGGAATTTTGGGTGCTGCCTTTCTGCCTGATGGACGGAAAAGGTCAACCCCTGGAAAAGGTACCGCGGGTCTGCCATTGACTTCAGTTGGGACAAGCCTGCCTAAGGCATTCGGGACCAAATTCACCCTTCCTCCTCATTCCAGTTAGGATTCAGTTTACCAGCAAGAATCGCCAGTTCGAGGGTCCTTTGCGCCCTTCTTACCACTGGTGGGTCAATCATCTTTGAGCCAATTACCGCCACACTTTTACCATGTTTTCTCGCCTCTTGGTCGGCTTTAACAATCTCCTTTGCCCTCTGAATCTCACTATCATTCGGTGTAAAAACCTCATTAATCACCCTTACCTGACGGGGATGGATACAACCCTTGCCCTCAAAGCCCAGCTCCTTTGCCCGCTGGCAACTTTCGCGCAGACCATCAAGGTCAAAGACATCCGCATAAACGGTATCAATCGGCTGAACACCCGCTGCCCTTGCCGCATTGACAATCACCGAACGGAGCAAAAGGCTCTCACTTCCCTCCTTTGTCTTCTCCGCGCCGATATCGGCAATGTAATCCTCAAGCCCGTAGGTCAAGGCAACGATGCGGTTTGATGCCTTGGCAACCTTATGTGCCTTGAACAATCCCGCGGCGGTCTCAACAATCGGCATCAGAAACACCTCCCTGTTTTCACCTGTTTTCTTGACAATCCTGCCAATCGCCTCATCCACCTCCTCAATCTGGTCATCATCCTCAGATTTGGGCACAAGAATTACATTCACCCCTGCACGGATTAATGTCTCCAGTTCATTTAGCCCTTCGGGCAAGGGGTTGATGCGCACCATCCGCTCACACAAACCGAAATCAACCGCTATCAGGGCGTTACGCACCAAAATCAGCGCCGCATCCTTCTCCTCAGGTGGCACCGAATCCTCAAGGTCAAGAATCACCCCATCGGGCTCGTGGATTCGGGCGTTTAACATAAACCTCGGCTCGTTTCCTGGGAGATAAAGCCTGGAACGGCGCCACCTCTCCCGGCTGCTTGGCTGGGCAAATGAAGGTCCAGGCTCGGGCAGCCATTCAGGCAAATCCCTGCCCAACGCCCTTCTTAACGCTGTTTCCAGCCTTGCCATAATCACAAATGGCAGGGCGCCTGAATCAATAACCTCGACCCTGGCATCGTTAATCCCAAAATGCTTCATCCCGGATAAAATTAACTCTTTTATCGCATCACCGTAAATAAAATCAACCCTGCTCTTGAGTGATATCTCTATTCCACCTGAATCCTTAATCTCAACACCAATCCAGACATCAGAACGCACCTCTTCTCCCTTGCGACCGGCAGCACCAATCCCTGTCATCTTTTAACCGCCCTTTCCCGCAACCTTTTGCGCGTAAACTCTAAGAGCCCCCCTGCCTCAACAATCCCTAAAATCTCCGGAGGCGGCTTGGGAAAGGAAAACTCCCTCTCACCAATCCTGATAATCCCCGCTGCCGCATCCAGTTCCACCGCCATCCCCGGCTGATAAAATTCAACCGCATCCGGTGCCTCAATCAGTAATAGTCCCTGATTTATCCCTGCCCGATAGAAAATCCGAGCGAAACTCTTGGCAATCACCGCCGCCACACCCACCGCCTTCAGACCAACAACCGGCTGCTCCCGGGAAGAGCCGCAGCCAAAGTTTCTGCCCGCAATGATAATGTCTCCGGGCTGAACCGCTTTCGCAAACTCCGGGTCAAGGTCCTCCAAGAGGTGGGGCTTAATCTCCTCTGGTTTGGAACAGGTGTAGGTGTATTTACCCGGAAACAGCATATCGGTATTAATGTCATCACCATAAAACCAAACCCTCATCTTACATCACCTCCCGCGGGTCGGTTATCCTCCCGGTCAGGGCGCTTGCCGCCACCGTTGCCGGGCTGGCAAGATAAATCTCTGCATCCCTGCAGCCCATCCGGCCCCGAAAATTACGATTGGCGGTTGAGATGCAACGCTCACCCGGTGCCAGAACCCCCTGATGGGCACCAAGACAGGGTCCGCACCCTGGTGGCAAAAGCACCCCTCCAGCCTCAACCAGTGTCTGAATATCTCCCGCATCCAGCGCCTTTTCCAGTTCGCTCTTTGAAGCCGGCAGGAGCAAAAGCCTGGTCTTGGGTGAAACCTTTCTCTTACCAATTATCTCTGCTGCCAGACCAAAGTCCGATGCCCTGCCATTGGTGCAGGTGCCGATAAGGCACTGCTGCACCTCAACATCCTTCAACTCACCTGCCGGCTTGCAGTTATCCACCTTGTGCGGTGTTGCCACCACCGGCACAACCTTATCCATCTCAAATGTCAACTCCTGCCGGTAGACCGCATCACCATCTGCCCAAACATCCTGCCACTCCTTCCGCTCAATACCAATCGCACCCAAAAACCCCTTGGTTATCTCATCAACCGGAAAGACCGCATTCTTTGCGCCCATCTCCACCCCCATATTGGCAATCGTGAAACGGTCGTCAAGGGTCAGATGTCCAACATCACCCCAGAACTCCACCGAACAGTAGTCAGCCCCGTCCGCCCCAATCTTGCCGATAATGGTCAGAATCAAATCCTTGGCGGTGACCAGTTCCTGCAGCCTGCCCTTGAGAAAAATCCTGATTGACTCCGGCACCTTGAACCAGGTTTCACCGGTCAAAAGCAAAGCCGCCGCCTCGGTCCGGTCAATACCGGTGGCAAAGGCATTCACCGCACCATAAGAACAGGTGTGCGAGTCTGAACCAACCACGACCATCCCCGGCAGAACCAGCCTCTTCTCCACCATCACCTGATGGCAAACCCCAGTCCCAATATCAAAGAACCGCTTAATCCCATATTTCTGGACAAACTCCCTTATCCTCTTGTGTCCGGTTGCGGTCTTCTCATCAACCGCAGGCACCGTATGGTCAAGGACAATAACCACCTGTTCCGGGTCGGCGAGCCCGAACTCGGTCAAATCCTTTAACACCTTATCGGTAATTGCTGCAGCGTTATCATGCATCAAGATTCGGTCCGGCTTGCAGAAAACAATCTCACCGGCTTTAACCGCCTGCCTGCCCGTTTTCCGGGCAAATATCTTTTCAGCAAATGTCATTCCCATATAACCTCACCTTTCATTCACAAAATTATATCTCCAAAACATCCCTCCGCAAGAATTGACCGAATAAACCGCTGGGCATATTTAATATCTCAAAAGCTCTCAAAACCTTTTGTCCTGCGGTGTTGCCTAATCAAAATCTCTAACCTACTATCTATAATGAGGCATCCGCTAATGGTAATGAAGGCAGAGACAGGGATAGCCCTGAGGGTAGCCTTAAAGAGGGTCTTGTGGGGGGTTCGGGATAGGAGTTAGGAGATAACCATAAGGAGGGTCTGAGAGGCGGATTTGAAGGTGGATTAAGGAATAGCCCTAATTGCGGCAGGGAAAAGGCTCTTAAGGGCAGCCATAGCCAGGCATAAGGATATGCTCTTAAGGGCGTAATGGTAAGGGGTAAAGGGGATGATAAGGGAAAGGGTAGGGGGGACTGTCCCCGGGACGCCCCCTGGGCTGGTCACTGACCGGGATTT
>JBDRUF010000004.1 GCA_039801245.1 candidate division WOR-3 bacterium | reverse complement strand
GTGCTGGGAAAATCGGGATATTTCTTTGAATTTCAATGTGTTATCAATAAATTTAACAATTTTAGACCCCACCCCCTATACCGTCCCCCTAAGGGTTTTGCAGGTTGCCTTTTGGGCTGTTTTTAATGTCGTCTGGGATGGGATATTGGGCGTTGGCTTTCTGGTGGTATTTTCGGGGGCGATGATGGTGATGATGAGTTTGGAGTCAGGGGGAGAGGGGATGGTGATTTTTTAGGTTGCGGTTGAGGTCGGATTGAGAGTTGTTTTTGGGTGAGTTCTCCATTTCTTGACCTGAGGAGATTGGTGGGTATAATTAAAAACTTAAACCCAAAGGAGGAATGGCAGATATGAGTAAATCAGATTCCCAGTCAATGATAACGCTCTCGGTTATCAAGGCTGATATCGGCGGCTATGTCGGTCATTCGGCAAGCCATCCCGAGATTATCAAGCGTGCCCAGGAAAGTCTTGCTAAGGCGCAGCAGAGCGGGCTTTTGGTTGATTTTTATGTTACCAGTTGCGGGGATGATTTGGAGTTGATTATGACCCATCACCAGGGCAAGGATAGTGAGAAAATTCACAAACTTGCCTGGGATACATTTATGGAGTGCACCTCGCTTGCGAGAGAGCTGAAGCTCTATGGCGCGGGGCAGGATATGCTTGCAGATGCCTTTTCCGGTAATGTCAAGGGAATGGGTCCGGGTGTGGCGGAGATGAGTTTTGTTGAGCGCCAGTCAGAGCCGGTTCTGGTTTTCTGCGGGGACAAGTGTGCGCCCGGTGCCTGGAACCTGCCGCTGTTTAAGATTTTTGCGGACCCGTTCAATACGATTGGCTTGGTGATTGACCCTTCAATGCACGACGGGTTCAGGTTTGAGGTGCACGATGTTTTTGAGGGCAGGGATATCGTTCTTTCCTGTCCTGAGGAGATGTACGATTTGCTCGTTTTGATTGGCTCGCCGGAGAACTATGTGATTAAGAATGTGTTTAAGAAGAACGGCGAGATTGCCGCTACCAGTTCAACCCAGAAGCTGGCTTTGATTGCGGGCAGGTATGTGGGCAAGGATGACCCGGTGATGATGGTTAGGTGCCAGTCCGGCTTTCCGGCGGTTGGTGAGGTTTTGGAGGCTTTTGTCTTTCCGCATATGGTTTCCGGCTGGATGCGGGGTTCGCACTACGGTCCTTTGATGCCGGTGGCGCAAGCGGAGGCAACACCATCAAGGTTTGATGGACCGCCAAGGGTGATTGCCCTCGGGTTTCAGTTGAGCAATGGCAAGCTGATCGGACCACGGGATATGTTTGCCGACCCGGGTTTTGATCGGGCAAGGCAGGAGGCGAACATAATCGCCGATTTTATGCGCCGGCACGGACCTTTTGAGCCGCACCGGTTGGGTTTGAGGGAGATGGAATACACCACCCTGCCTTTGGTCTTGAAGAAACTTCTGGAAAGGGAAGGGAAGAAATAGTTTAAGGTAGAGGGTTATTTACCTCTGCCGAGAAAAAGAAAGGCGCATTGTGGTCAGGGATGTCTTAGGAGATGATGTTCTGGCGGTGGCACGCCTGGCAGAGGCAAGGGAGCGGATTGAGGCTGAGGTTGGTAAGGTCATCGTCGGGCAGAAGGAGGTTTTAGAGCAGGTCCTTATCTGCCTTCTGGCACACGGGCATGCGCTTTTGATTGGTGTGCCCGGGCTTGCCAAGACGCTTCTGGTCAATACCCTGGCACAGGTCTTGGATTTGTCCTTTAACCGGATTCAGTTCACGCCCGATTTGATGCCATCAGACATCACCGGCACCGAGATAATTGAGGATGACCCCGAGACAAAGGGAAGGCGGTTTCGGTTTGTGCCCGGTCCGGTCTTTGCCAATGTTGTCCTGGCAGATGAGATCAATAGAACCCCACCCAAGACCCAGGCGGCGCTTTTGCAGGCGATGCAGGAGTACCGGGTCACGGTGGCAGGCCAGACCTACGAGTTGCCCGCACCTTTCTTTGTCCTGGCGACCCAGAACCCGATTGAACTGGAGGGGACCTATCCCCTGCCCGAGGCGCAACTTGACCGGTTTATGTTCTCGGTGATTGTTGACTATCCGAGCGCGGAGGAGGAGAAGGAGATTGTCAAGAGCACAACCTCGGCTTATGTGCCGGACTTGGCAAAGGTGCTTTCCGCCGAGGAGATAAAAGTTCTGCAGGAACTGGTGCGCCGGGTGCCGGTCGCCGATGAGGTGATTGATTATACCATCAGGCTGGTGGGGATGAGCCGACCCGGGAGCAAGGCGCCTAAGTTTATCAATGACTGGGTGAGCTGGGGCGCAGGACCGCGGGCATCGCAGTATCTGGTCTTGGGGGCAAAGACCAGGGCAGTCCTTGCGGGCAGGTATACGCCGACGATTGCTGATGTCAAGGCGGTGGCATTGCCGGTTTTGCGGCACCGGATTATCGCCAACTTCACCGCCGAGGCGGAGAATGTCAAGGTTGAGGACATCATCCGCCGGCTCATCGCCGAATGTCCTGAGGGGCGGGGATGAGAAGGCTTGGGCTGGTGCCCCTCGCCAGCCTGAAACCAGGGGATAACCGGTTTGAGCTTTCGGGTGAGGCACGGGATTTTGGGTGCGAGGTGCAGGAGGTCAAGGAGAACCCATTATTCCAAGGGCTCATTGACGGGATAAAGGTTATGGTGGTCATCACGAGGAGCGGTCAGCGGTTTCTGGTGAGGGGAAGGCTTTCATTCCGGGCAAGGCTTAAGTGCGCCATCTGCGCCCGTGATTATGAAAGGATATTTGACGAGGAGATGGTTGCCGAGTTTACGATGCTGAAAAGGGAGCGGCTGGTTTATGCTAAAGAGCTTGAGCCGGAGGAGCTTGACCGGGTGCCGATTGATGCCGACTTCATTGACCTGAGTCAGCTCATCCGGGATGCGATCCATCTGGCAATACCGATTGCGCCGAGATGCCGTGATGACTGCAAGGGAATCTGTCCGGTTTGCGGGGCAAATCGCAACGAGGTTGAGTGCCACTGCAACCGGTAAACGGTTGGTCAAACTGCCGAATTAAAATTTCGCTTGACTTCTTTTAATTTGGGTATAGCCTGATTCAATAAGAAAGGAGGTATCTTATGCGGTATGTCAGTTTGTTAGGAGTGGTAGTTTTCGCCGCAATAGTTGGTTTGAACAGTGGTTGTATGAAGTGCGGTGAAAGGGCAGGGGAGAAGATTGCCGAAAGGGCGGTGCAGGCGGCAAGCGGGGGCAAGGCAAAGGTTGATGTCGGCAGTGTTGACATCTCGAGCCTGCCGGCAAACCTGCGCTATCCCAATGCGGTTGCCAAGGCGAAGTGGGAGATTTCCACCGATGAGGGCACGGGCACCAACTACAGTTTTGAAACCACCGACCCGAAGGCAGCTGTGATTGAGTTCTATAAGAACGCCCTCAGTTCCTGGAAGAAGTCAATGACCAGCGAGACCCCCGAGGCAACAACAATGGCTTTTGCCAGTCCGGATGAGAAGGAGATGGTGATTGTTGTTGTCGGCAGTGAGAATGGCAAGACAACGCTGAATCTGACTCATACAAAAAAGTAGTTAACAGGAACTGAATTAGAACAGCAGATAGTAAAAAGGAGGGTCAGATGAAAGGTGTTTTGGTGATTTTGGCGGTATTAGCCGCCGTGACAGTGCAGGCGCAGCCGTTGCCGGTGCGTCTTTATGGCGACAGTTTGGATGAACAGGCGCATGCACTCGTTGAGGCGGCAGACAGCGGTTTCTGTATTGCAGGCTGGACTAAGAGTTACGGTCCAGGGACACCAAATGCCAGTAATGTGCTGGTTATCAAGACCGACCCGCAAGGTGCACCGGTCTGGGCGAAGATTTCCATCGGATGGGCTGATGATGAGGCGTATTCGATGGTGAAGACCTATGACAACGGTTACACCCTTTGCGGGATGACAAGGAGTTTTGGAGTGGGTTTGCCAGCCGCCAACATCTTTGTTGCCAAATTTTCTGCGAACGGCAGCTTACTCTGGAGTTATGTTTATGGGGGTGAAGAGGAGGATATCCCTTTGTCAATCGTTGAGACCTTTGACCGCGGTTTTGCCCTTACCGGGTTGACACACAGTTATGGACCTTTGCCAACACCCAATATCTTCGTCCTGAAACTGGACTCCACCGGGCTTTTTCAGTGGTTTCGAGTTTACTGGATGTCTCCCAATCATAGGGAGGATGAGGGCAGGTCAATTGTGCAGACATTGGATTCTGGTTATGTGATTTGTGGTCGGGCAAAGGTGACAAGCCCATCTAATTTTGATGCCTATCTCTTGAAGTTGAACGGTGCGGGGCGCCCTTCTTGGGTTCGGGTTGTTCCGGGCGATTCTAATGAGGAGGCGTCCTCAGTGGCGATTGACAATATGCGCAACATCTTTGTTGCAGGGTGGACAAATAGTTATACGCCATCCCAAGATCCGGCAAATCTTTTTGTAGGGATATTTAATTATGCAGGCGCACTACAGGGTTCGTGGAATTATGGCTGGCCTGGCGGTTCGGAAAAGGTTATTAACGACAGGTCTTTGATCGCCGCTCCAGATACGACAATGGTGGTCTGTGGTCCAACCACCAGTGTCGGTCCGGGAACGCCAAATCCGAATTTCCTGGTTATGAAGATTAATCTTGGTGGAGGAATTATCTGGGCGAGGTCGCATCCAAGCGCTTATGACCCTGGTTATCTGAATGATGTGCCTTTGCCAATTGCTCGGTTAAGTTGGGGTGGTTATGCGGTTGCTGGTTACACCAACAGTTATCCCCAGCGGCTTCGTGGCTACAACTTCATCCTTTCGACATTTGATGCGCGGGGCAATCGTCCGGTTTGTGCAGATTCCCAGCTCCCTGAGAGCGGGGTGATGGTCTGGGTCCAAGGTGAGGTTGCCGACTCAGGTTATCAGCCGGTAGTTAGCTTCATCTCTTTTGAAGACATTGAAGTCCAATACGACTCGGTCTGCTATGATACGAGTGGTGGAGGAGTCAAGCAGGGTTCTTTTGGACATTATCGCCAGTCTTTGTCTTTACGAGTTGTTGGTAGAGAACTGGAGTTGGAATTGAGCAGGGCAGCGCAGGTTAATCTGACCATTTTGGGAGTTGATGGCAGAGTGGTATCAGAACTAATAAAAATGGACCTGAATCCGGGTAGAAACAGGATAAAAGTGCCTGAAGGAGTTGCTGATGGTGTCTATTTTGTGCGGGCAAATGCTGGCAGGGAGATGGCGACCGCTAAACTGGTGCGTTATTAGAATAACCGGGATTGAAAGGCGGGCAGGTTCTGACCTGCCCGTTTTTTTAAGGTGAGGTTTGACAATTGCTGATGTTTGGGTAGAAGTTTATTGCTGATGGGTCTAATGATGAAGATGATAAAAGGTTTGTTTCCTTTGTTAATATAATGAAGAAGTTTCTGCTTGAAGAGCCGGTGGAGATTACCGGTCCGAAAGGACATAGACACAAAATCATCAAACATTTCTGCAAGGGTTGCCGGATATGCGTTGAGTTTTGTCCTACCCAGACACTCGGGCTCGATGAACGGTTTAAAGTCGCGGTTCTTCATCCGGAGAGGTGTATCGGGTGCAGGCTTTGCGAAATGCGTTGTCCGGATTTGGCAATATTTGTTACCAAGGGAGGAAAAGGGGAGTGAGGCAGCTTTTATCCGGTAATGAGGCTTGTGCAATCGGCGCAATCAGGGCAGGGGTCAGGTTCTTTGCCGGTTATCCGATAACCCCTTCAACCGAGATTGCAGAATACCTCGCCAGGGAGTTGCCCAAGGTTGGCGGGACATACATTCAGATGGAGGATGAGATTGGTTCAATCTCCTGTATGAACGGAGCAACCGCTGCGGGTCTGAAGGCGATGACCGCAACATCCGGTCCGGGTTTTTCCTTGATGCAGGAGGGGATTGGCTATTCAGTAATGGCGGAGTTGCCGTGCGTGATTGTGAATGTGATGCGGGGCGGACCGGCAACCGGCACACCAACAAGGACATCCCAGGCGGATGTAATGCAGGCAAGGTTCGGAACCCATGGTGACCATCCGATTGTTGCCCTCTGCCCCTGGAGTGTGAGGGAGTGTTTTGATTTGACGGTGGCGGCGGTCAATATCTCGGAGCGGTTGCGCCTGCCGGTGATTGTTCTGATGGATGAGATTGTCGGTCATATGCGGGAGGTGGTGGAGCTGCCAGCAGAGGTGAGGTTGTGGCAGCCAGAAAAGCCCAAGCCTCCGAGGGAGGAGTATTTTCATTATGACGACCAAAACAACTATGATGCCCGGATTGCCAGTTTTGGTGAGGGTTATCGGATTCACCTTACCGGTCTGACCCATCGCAAGGATGGTTTTCCAACAGATGAACCGGAGATTATCAAATGGAACCTTGACCGGCTGAGAAAGAAGATTGAGGATAACCGCTCCTGGCTCTGGGATTTGGATTATCAGGATTTGGGTTCGGAAACGGTGATTGTCTGTTATGGCAGTGCGGCACGCTCGGCGATGGAGGCAAAGTATCAGTTTGAGCGCAAGAGTGGCAAAAGGGTCGGCATTTTGAGGTTAAGGATGATATGGCCGTTTCCCACTGAGAGGCTTATCGGGCTTTTGCGGAGCGCGCGGCGGGTGATTGTGCCGGAGATGAATCAGGGGCAACTTTATCGGGAGGTGGAGCGAACCGTGAATCTGCAGGTTGGAGTGGTGTCAGTCCAGCGTTATGATGGTGAGATGCTCACGCCTGAGGAGATTATTCAGGCGCTATGATTGAAATTAAAGAAGACCGGTTTCTTGACTATTTCCGGCTTGATGAGCGGTTTCCCCATATTCTCTGTCCTGGTTGCGGGATTGGCACGATAATGGCAACAATGGTGCGCGCATTTATTGATTTGGGAATCGGTCAGGATGAGCTGTGCGTTGTCTCTGGGATCGGCTGCTCTTCAAGGGTGCCGGGATATCTTGACTGCGACACATTTCACACTTTGCACGGCCGGGCATTGCCCGCAGCAACCGGGGTGAAACTGGCAAAGCCGGAGATGAGGGTGGTGGTTATTGGCGGTGATGGTGACATTATGGCGATTGGCGGCAACCATTTCATCCATACCGCCAGGCGCAACCTTGATATCACCGTGATTGTGGTCAATAACTTCACCTATGGTATGACCGGTGGTCAGTATTCACCAACAACCCCAACCCATGAAAAGGCGACAACCGCTCCTTATGGCAATGTGGAAAGGAGTTTTGATATCTGCTTTATCGCCAAGGCAGCAGGGGCGATGTTTGTTGCCCGGAGCACCACCTTTCATGTCTTGCATATGAAGAGGATGATTGAACTGGCACTGACAAAGAAGGGGTTCAGCGTTGTTGAGGTGATCAGTCAGTGCCCGACGTTTTACGGTCGGCACCAGGGTATCGGTGATGCGGTGAAGATGCTGGAGTGGCTGAAGGGCAGTTCGGTTGATGTCAAGAAGGTTAAAGACCCCTGGCAGGTGAAGGACAAGTTTGTGATTGGTGTTCTGCACGACCAAGAGGAAATTCCGCCCTATACCGAACTCTACCAGGAGGTAAGAAACCGGGCAAAGGGATGAAGAAGATTGAAATCAGGCTGGCAGGAACAGGCGGGCAGGGTGTGATTCTGGCGAGCGTGATTTTCGCTGAGGCGGCAGGTGTTTATGAGGGGTTTTTTGCGGTTCAGACCCAGAGTTATGGACCTGAGGCAAGGGGCGGTGCGTCAAGGGCAGATGTCATCATCAGTGATGAGCCGATACTCTATCCGAAGTGCCGGAAACTGGATTTGCTCGTTGGTTTGAGTCAGGCGGCGGTTAGTAAATACCTTGTTGATTTGAAGGTAAGGGGGCTGGCGGTGATTGATGATTTTTATGTCCGTGAGTGTCCCCATCCCAATACCCTTTGTTTGCCACTTTCAAGCACCGCTCGGGAACAGTTGGGCAGGGAGCTTTTTACCAATATCCTGACCTTGGGTGCGGTTGGTCGTATTACCGGTTGGGTAAAACTTGAATCATTGCAAAGTGCGGTTGAGAAAAGGGTGCCAAGGCAGTTTCTTGAGATTAACTTAAAGGCGCTAAAGTTGGGCTGGGATTTGGCAGACAGGACAATTGGTGTAGGAAATAAGAGATAAGTAACAGTTTTTCAACAGGTTGTTAAATTGACACCTTGAAACGGATTCGAGAGGGGGAGTGACCCCCGGGGTGGATCTGTTAATGGAATTGATGGCAGGTAAATTCCCTTGGTTGGCTGGTTTGGTTGTGAGGAGGGATATGGTTATAAAGGTTGACAATAGTTGATGGAGGGATATTATTTTCTGAGGTGATTTGATATGAATAAAGGTTACCAGTATCAGCCAGTAAAGGCACCGCGGGGAAAGAGTTTATCCTGTAAGGGCTGGCATCAGGAGGCGGCGCTGAGGATGCTTATGAACAACCTTGACCCGGAGGTGGCAGAAAGACCAGAGGAGTTAATCGTTTATGGCGGCACCGGCAGGGCGGCAAGGAACTGGGAATGTTTTCAGGCGATTGTGAAGTGTCTTAAGGAGCTTGAGAATGATGAGACGCTTTTAGTGCAGTCGGGCAAGCCGGTAGGGGTTTTCAAGACATTTGAGTATGCGCCGAGGGTTTTGATTGCCAACTCCAATTTGGTGCCGCACTGGGCAAATAAAGCCTATTTTGATGAACTTGAGGCGCAGGGTCTGATAATGTTCGGGCAGATGACGGCAGGTTCCTGGATTTACATCGGAACCCAGGGGATTTTGCAGGGGACGCATCAGACATTTGTCAGTGCGGGGATAAAGCATTTTGGCAGCCCTGACCTTTCTGGCAGGCTGGTTGTTTCCGGTGGTCTGGGCGGGATGAGCGGTGCGCAGCCGTTGGCGGCAACGATGGCAAATGCGGTCTATCTTGGTGCCGAGGTTGACCCATCAAGGATTGAGCGCAGGCTTGCCTCAAAAAGGCCGCGTTATCTGGATGAGCGGATTGATGATTTGGATAGGGCGATTGATGCCGCACTGGAGGCAAAGGCCCATCGTCAGGCAAAGTCTATTGCCTGGTGTGGGAATATTGTTGACCTTTTGGAGCGGCTGCTTGCAAGAGATGTGACACCTGACCTTTTGACCGACCAGACATCTGCCCATGATGAGTTGAATGGGTATGTGCCGAGGGGGATGAGTTTTGAAGATGCGCTAAGGCTGCGCAAATTGGACCCGGCTGAGTATCGGAGGCGTTCTTATCAGACAATGGCTGAGCATGTGCGGTTGATGCTGAAACTGCAGTCAAGGGGAGCGGTGACATTTGACTACGGCAATAACCTGCGGGGCAAGGCGGTTGAGGGTGGATTTCTCAAGGAGGAGGAGATCAGGACTCCAGGGAAAATCGGCTCGTGGAAATATCCTGGGTTTGTCCCTGCCTATATCCGACCGCTTTTCTGCCAGGGGATGGGTCCTTTCCGCTGGGTGGCGCTTTCCGGTGAACCTGATGACATCATTGAGACCGACAGGATTGTGATGGAGCTTTTCCCTGAAAATCAGGCGCTAATCAACTGGCTGAAAAAGGCTGAGGCGGAGGTGCCCTTTCAGGGGTTACCGGCAAGAATCTGCTGGCTGGGCTATGGTGAGCGGGACCGGGTTGGTCTTGCCTTTAACAGGGCGGTGCGGGAGGGGAGGCTTAAGGGTCCGATTGTGATCGGGCGCGACCATCTTGACAGTGGTTCGGTTGCCTCGCCCAACCGCGAGACCGAGGCGATGCTTGACGGCTCCGATGCCATTGCCGACTGGCCGCTTTTGAATGCGATGCTCAATGTGGCATCAGGTGCATCCTGGGTTTCGATTCATTCTGGTGGTGGTGTTGGGATTGGTTATTCGGTTCATGCCGGGCAGGTGACGGTGTGCGATGGCAGTTTTGAGATGGAGGAGCGCATCAAAAGGGTGCTGACCAATGACCCCGGGATAGGTGTTTGCCGTCATGCCGATGCTGGTTATGATGAGGCGATAAGAGTGGCGCGGGCTAAGGGCATCAGGATACCGATGAGCGAATGATTGATGCGCCTTTTCCTTGTTTTCCTGCTCTGCTGCGCCTGCGGCCAGATTCGTCCTTTAACGCGCGCTGACCGGCTGAGCCCAGAGGAGAAGATAGAGTATCTGATTCTTTTTGCCCTTGACGAGGATGCGGCAAAGGAGTTTCTCAGCCTTGCCAATACCAGCGCCAGAAGGGAGTTTCTTGACTGGTTCTGGCAGCAAAGGGGCAAGGAGGAGCATGAGCGGTTTTACCTCAGGGCGGTAAAGGCAGGGGAGATGTTTGGTAAACTGGACCTGCTTGGTGATGAGCGCATTCCGGTTTATATCCGCTATGGTCCGCCACGCCGGGAGGAGTATGAACCAAGGCCGGTGGTGACCGAGAGCTCACGGCTTTTTGTCAATCCGGCAGAAATCTGGACATATGATTCACTCGGGCTGCAGTTTGACTTTGTCAAGAAAGGGGTCGGGTTCAAGGAGGTGGGCAATTCCCGGTTTGGCAAAGCCTGGATACCAAGGGCGTTTGAGGAGGTGGACTATGGCAAGCCGCCACCAAAGCCCAGCCCTGCGGCAAAAAAACTTGACCTTGCCATTGCCCTTTACCGTTTAGGTCAGCGCGAGGATTCGGTTGAGGTGGAACTGCATTATGGCATTGCCTTTGATCAGCAGACCTTAGCAGCTATAGCGGAGAATCTGATTCACCTTGAGTTTCAGTTCTCCTCAAAGCGGTACGGCACGATTAGGAGTGCGGGCTGGTATGGTTTTAGAGCCGATACGACTGCTGGTTTGGTTGTTGGCAGGCAGAGGTTTTTCCTGCCCGCAGATATCTATCAGGTTACGGCAAATGCCATTATTAGGGATGGGAAGGCATTGGGCATGCGCAGGGCAGAACTGAACCTGATTGACTATATCAGACGGAGTCAGCCCTGTTCTGACATTATTTTTTATGCCTTGGTTGATTCCCATTTTCAGAGTCCGCAGTTTGCGCGGCAGGACTGGTCTCGGGTTGTGCCGCTGGTTGTGCCGGAGGTGAAAACCGGTTCAACCTTTTATATCCTTTACGAAATTTACCATCTGACAGCCGACAGCCTGAACCGGCATCGGGCAGAGGCGAGGTATGAGATAATGGATTTAGTTACCAGACAACTGGCAGTTATTCCCACACCTGCGAGGTTTATTACCGGCTCAGGGACAACCGGAGTCGGGGTGGAGCGGATTCACACAATGGATTTGAATCCTGGCAATTACCTTTTGTTCGTTCGGGTCAAGGATTTGAACAACAGTCGTGAGGTCAGCCTTACCGCGCAGTTCAAGATTTTACCTTTGAGATAAAAAGAGCGCCTTGGCGAAAGTCAAGATCAGCGCAAGGGCGGTAACAAGCCAGGTTTGCCATTCAGATATTGCCTTTTGCAGGCTGAAATGGGCAGCCGCTATTTCCAAGTCAGACCCCTCAAGAAATCGGGTTTCTGAGCGGGCAATGAGCCCATACATCAGGATGAAGCCGAGGATTATCAAGAGGGCGATTGTGAGTGGAGGTTTGAGCGCAACGAGCATACCAGCAACAATGGCAAAGTTGCCAAGATAAAGCGGATGACGGAAATAGCGGTAAGGACCATTTGTGATTATTCTTTGGGCAGAGATTGTCTTTGACCGGGCATCGTTGCCGATATAGCCTGCAGCCCAGAATCTTAAGGCGAGTCCGCTGAAAATGAGGAGGAGGCTTTCAAGGCAGGAGGTAATGGTTGGTCGGGCAAAGATGTAAACCACGATAAAGGCAAATAAGCCGGTGATGGCACGCGCACGGAAGAGAATTTCCCCTAATTTGTTGACAGAACAGGCTATTTTACCCTTTCGGCAACAAACTCGCCGCCGCCATCAACCGGGTCAACCTCAATGTTGAACACACCCGCGCCAATGAGTTTGATTTTCGGGTCGTCGGCAAGGTCCTGCTCCTCATAACCCCGCGCGCCGGGCGAACTTTGTCTGACGATAAAGGTTGCCTCCTTAGGAGCGGTGAAATTCCAGATTTCCAACTCTTCTTCGGTCACAAGGCTGAAGCGAAATACATAACCGGTATCAGCATAGCCCTCAACCCGTTTTAATATTGGCTCTTCACCACTGACAAGCCGGCAACCCCACAGGCAGTCGAGCGAATCCCACAGAACGGTTATTTTCCATTCCTTCATACCGATGAGCGTAAGCGGCTCACTGCCTTCAAGAAGTAAATTTTTAATCGTTCCGTCACTTCCTGCAGCCTTGATTGCAATCCTACCTTGGGTGAGAAGGTTAAAGAATAAGATCGTCTGTTCTGAACGGGTTTCAATCGTGAAACTGTTCTCATCCCAGAGGGGTGTAACCTTACCTTTGATTTCAAAGCCTGGCGCTTTGACAGTAAATAGGCAGAAAAACATGGCAAGGGCTATCAGACGCTGACGCATAGTTCCCCCTTTATTTTTTTCCCTGCTGGTATGCGGGCAGAAAGTTCTCCAGTTGCATTATTGACCAGAGCGGGATGCGGTTTGGGCATTCTAGGTCAACCGCATTTTCCGGTGGCTCGGGTGGTGGTAAATCCTTATAAGCCACCGGCGGAACCTCTACCGGTGGCAAATTAAGACCGTTAACCACAGCCCCCACCTCATAACCAATTACCCTGCCGCCCCTGTCCAGGAGAACCTTATCGACGAGAAACCCGCGGTGTTGCCCTAAAATATCATACACGGTCTTCCCGACCACAAAGCCGCGCGGCTTGCCTAAATAATCGTAAATGACCGTGCCGCGCACGCGAAACACCGCCTTACCGTAGCGGTTATACAGCACCTTCTCAGAAAAGACTTTCTCCATTAAAGTTCCTAAATATTATCCTTATTCAAATGCTAAAGTCAAATCCAATGCAATTTGCATCCATTGGCTCCGGTCGTTCCGACTCAAGTGGAGGAATCCATTGTTTTTTCGCTCGGGTTAGGCTTTGCATTGCGTCTCTTCCGCTTGACTTATTTTTGTCTTATCCTTAAAATTTCTAATTGTGTCTTGGTACGCAAAGGTTCTGTTTCTTTTAATCCCCGGTTTTCTCTTGGCGGAGATAAGGATTATAAGGTCAGATAGTGTAGGGGTAGTAATCCATTACCAGCCAGGAAAGGTTTCATATCTTAACCGTGACGACGGAAGGGTTACAATTTATTGCGATGATGCCGAATACATCGCTGGTATTGGCGAGTTTGACCTGCCAGCAAAACTTGTCCGGATTGGTATTCCGCAAACAGGGGGTGTCCGGTTACGCTTCAAAACGCGAGCGGGCGGAGTCTTGGATGATGTTGAGCCAGCGCGGGTGATAGTGACAGGTATAGCATCCTCTAATTCTGCTTCTTCGGCCACTCTCTCTACTTCTTTTCCCGTGGAAATTGGTTCTGTTGAAGTTCTGCGTTCGGTTCGGTTTGTCACACTCAAGTTTAACCCGGTCCAGTACGACCCTAAGGCAAGAAGGCTTTCCTGGTACGATGATATTGAGGCTGAACTGCAGTTTGAGCATGAGCCGAAATTGAATTTACAACCGGACCCGCTTGATGGGGTAATCAAACGGATGCTCTTAAATGGGGAAAAGGCGGTAAACTGGAAAATCACCCCCAGTCCCACATTCCGAGAAAGCCCTTATCAAAAAGCACCGGTCTGGCTCAAGATAAAAATTGATTCCACCGGCATCTATCGCATTACCGGCATAGAACTTCTCCAGGCGGGTGTGCCCCTCTACGGGATTGACCCAAAAACGCTTGCTCTCTGGACTTTGGGTGAGCATGAGCCCAATGTTAAATATCCTGATTCCTTAAGACCGGTTGCGCTCCTCATCAAAGGGGCAGAGGATGGCAACTTTGACCCTGGTGATACTTTGATCTTTTATGGATTGGGGGCTGACCACTGGACTAATTGCTGCTCAACCTACTTTAAAAACCTTTACACGCGCTACAATGTCTACTGGCTCACCTGGGGTGGCTTAAGAGGCGAAAGGATGAAAGAGGGCTTCGGACCTGATACCACCGGCACAAAAATCATCCAATTTGCCAGAGATGTGCTTCATCAGGAGATTGATGCCGACTGTCCGGCACGAGCAGGGCTCTTATGGATCTGGGCAACGTTGTTTAAACCTGCCGCTACACCCGCAACCCAATTCTCCTGCCCCCTAAACTTGAAATATCCGAGTCGACTACAGAGACTTACCGGCAGACTCTATAACGAGTCCGCGGACAACGAAATCTCTATCCGTCTTAACAACAGGACCATTGGTTCTTTTCAATTCGGTCAAACCCCATATCCTACTCCTTACGACTTCACAATTGATACCGTTATCCCCCTGGATTCTAAAGAGAATACCTTTCAAATAGAACTTAGGGGACAAGGCGACAAAAAGGTTTACCTTGACTATATTGAAGCCCAATACCTCCGCCGGCTTTCCCTAAAAAATGGTCAATTGCACTTCTTTTGGGATGACACAGGCGTATTTCGCTTCACCGTAATTGATTGCCCCTCGACTCCCTTTATCCTTGATGTCAGTGACCCTTATGCGCCTAAGGCATGTGTTGATTTTGAGGTTTTTAAAGACAGCATCAGGTTTTCCTATCGCATCTCTGGCCGTACTGAATTTGCCATTGCCGCGGCCAAAGACCTTCGTAAGCCCGTAGCATTAGAACTTAAATCGCCGGGAAGGTTGTGGCGTCAAGACATTGCCGCAGACTACTTTATCATCGCACCGCAGGAATTTATTACTGTGGCTCAGGAATTAGCTCGTTATCGTACTGGTCGCATTCCCGGTATTCCAGGTGCCCGAGTCCTTGCGGTCGCTCTTGAGGACCTATATAACGACTTCTGTTTTGGTCTTGAGGAGCCGTGGGCGGTAAAGCATTTTCTTGAGTCAAAGCGTCCTGGATATGCACTTCTTGTCGGTGATGCCACTTATGATTACAAAAACAATCTCAACCGCACAAAAACACCAGGGGTGCCGGCTTACGAGACCGGCTTCGGTCTCAATCCTGAGTCAGGTGACCGCAGAACATTGGCAATTGACGCCTGGTTCGCCGATTGGGAAGGTGAAGGTTCAAGTCCAGATTTGATTTTGGGTCGGGTGACCGTGCGGAGCGCTTATGAGTTTAAAATGTTTGTTGATAAGTTAATATATTATGAAACCGGACCTGCGGGATACTGGATCCGGCGTTTCTTACTCCTTGCTGACGACGAATTCAAGAAATATCCTGATGACCCCGATGAGTTGAGGTTTCGGCACATTGAGCAATGCGAAGGGATGGGCGCTTTAGCCGGAGATTTGCTTGACTTGGTTAAGGTATACCTCACCGAATTTCCTTTTGAGGGTCCAAAGAGCAAACCTGATGCTAACAACGAACTTCTGCGCCAGTTAAATTTGGGTGCGCTCATCTGGATTTTTTTCGGTCATGGCTCAAGCAATGCATTAACCCATGAAGAGGTTTTAACCGTAAACCGGCTTAACGAAATCAGCAATGGCGACCGCATCCCTTTCTCAATATTGGCCTCCTGTTCTGTTGGCAGATTTGACGATACCCGCAACGAATGCATTGGTGAGGAACTGGTACGGATGTCAGGGGGGGCGGTTCTTAGCGTTGCCGCTTCCACCGCAACACCATCCGGTAACAACCTTATCTTCGTCCGCAACCTCCTAACACCACTATTTACTCTTCCTGAGAGTCTTAAGACAATCGGTTCCTGCTTTTTTGCTGCGTGGCCAACCGACCGGACCTATCACCTCTTCGGTGACCCGGCAACTGTATTGCGGCTCCCCAGAGTGTCAAATCAACACCCGCTTGTCAAACCTGAAGCTCTCACACCCGGTCTTACCTTCACCGCCCGTTCTCAAATAGAAACCGAGCGAGGTCTTGCCGAATGGCATCTGTTTGGTCCGATGCGGGCACGTCTGTACCGCTCACCACTGGGTTCGTCAACAAACTACCTTCTCCATGGATTTCCGGTGGGCCGGGGTAACTTTCAGGTAAAAGATGGCAGATTTTTTTGCCAGGGTTTATTCCCGTTATTAAGGCTGGATACCCTTTTTGTTGGTAACGGCTACTATGTGCCTATACCTCGTTCCTGCCGGTTCAGTGCGGTTGTTCAAAACAGCCTAAATAACAAAGAAAACATTGCCTATCTTGCCGATAGCCTTCTATTCGATACCCTTCTTGCAAACAGTTCAGACCAAATCCCTCCGGAGGTGTCCTTCTACTATTCCGGGCGTAAACTGCAGGATAGTAGTTTTGTTCCATCCCTATTTGAACTGGAGGTGGTGGTTGAGGATCCATCAGGGATTTTGATTGCACCTGTGAGCGGGTTTACCCCTTGTTTATTTGTAAATGACCAGCGGGGTAAAAGGGAGATTGGGGATTATTTCATGTTTGACGACAGTTCTTTTACTGTTGCCCGTTGCCGAGTGCAGATAAATCTTGCCGGCCCGCTTGATTCGGTATTTGTAGCGGTTGCTGACAATTTTCTTAACCGGGGATTGAAAAAAATCACCCTCCAGTCCGTGGGGAACAAAGGTCTCGAGGTTAATAACTTGCTTGTTTACCCCAACCCTCTGCGCGGTTCTGGGTTCTTTACCTTTAATTTAAATCAACCGGCAACCGTGCGCATCAAGATTTACACCCTGTCTGGCAGACTTGTGCGGGACCTAGGTGAAATGAGTGCTAATTTTGGGTATAATCAGATTTTCTGGGATGGTAAAGACCAGGCTGGTAAACCTCTTGGGAACGGGGTATACTTATTTATTTTTATTGCAGAGAATAGGTTAGACATGAAGAACAGGCAGCGAGTTGTGCTCAGGGATAAGTTTCTTGTTTCCCGTTAAGGTATTCTTGACCTAAGATAATGGATGGTTTATAATAATTGAAATTGAATAAGGAGGCTTTTTAATGAAGCGAACAGTCTGGTGGCTGGCGATTATCCTCGTATTCGGGATGGTTTCTGCCAGTCAGAACCCCGGTGCAGTTTTTCTGATGATTTGGCCTGGAGCCAGACCCACATCACTTGCTGGTGCCTTTACCGCTATCAGTAACGATGCCTCTTGTCTGTATTACAATCTGGGCGGATTGGCTTTTTTAGAGCGCACCAATGCTACCTTGATGCATTGTAACTGGCTGCCAGGACTCTGGCCGGGTATGTATTATGAATATTTAGCGGTGACACATAATCTCAAAGGTATGGGAACTCCCGGGCTCAATGTCATATATCTAACTACTGGGGAAACCGATGTTATTAATGAAAGAGGTGAATTTCTTGGTCGATATACCACTTTTGATGTCTCCCCAGGATTGGGTTATGGGTTTGCGGTGCTACCTAACCTTGGTGTTGGACTTGGGGCAAAGTTGATTTATTCCTTTCTTGTCCCGGATTGGGTTTGGAAGGTTATGCCGGAGTTGGGAATTGAACGTGGGGGCACCGGTATCACCTGGGCTTTTGATGCTGGGGTGCTTTATAAACCTTTTTCATTTTTGAACGCTGGTCTGGCGG
The DNA here is from genome assembly GCA_039801245.1 of candidate division WOR-3 bacterium. NCBI lineage: Bacteria > Pseudomonadati > Caldifarciminota > Caldifarciminota bacterium. Next base: position 43,010 of record JBDRUF010000004.1, on the reverse strand, counting down.
TAACCAATATCGGTCCGAATATCTCCTATACCTCCTCAGGCGAGTCCGACCCCTTGCCGAGGATGCTGCGAGTTGGGGTTGCCTATTATCCGGTGCAAAGGGAGATATTTCGGCTGGGCATAAGCCCAGAGATAACTAAGATTATGGTGGGGATGTTTTCTGACACCACCAAGAGTTTTGGTGAGCAGTTTTCTGAGGAGTGGCGGGACGCCTGGAAGAGTTTGGGTGTGGAAGGGGAGTTGAACCTTGGTGTGGTGAGTGGGTTTCTCCGCCTGGGTTATTTTGAGGATATCACCGGTCAGCGCGGGGGGATTGTAATGGAGAAGGATGGTTTGACCTACCATTACAGCCTTGGGGATGTTTTGACGCGACGCAATCTTGGTTCTTTCAAGTCACTGGGCTGGACATTTGGTGGAGGAATAAGATTTCAGCGTTTCCAATTTGACTTAGGTGTGGACCAGTTCATCTACGACTTTTCAACCTCCAATTACAAATTTTCCTTCTCCTATCAGTTCTAATAATGAACATCGTTGTTGTCGGTGCGCAATGGGGGGATGAGGGCAAGGGTAAGGTGGTCGATTTTCTTTCCCAGCGCGCCCAGGTGGTTGTTCGGTTCCAAGGTGGACCGAATGCGGGGCATACGGTTTGCTGCGGAAAAGGGCGCTTCACCTTTCATCAGATTCCTTCCGGGATTCTTAATCCCAACACTGTCGGTGTCATCGGTTGTGGCTGTGTTGTTGACCCCTACCGGCTCAACGAGGAGCTGGCAGAGCTTAAGAAGGGCGGTGTGAAACTCTCCCGGCGGCTGTTCGTTGACCGTCGAGCCCATCTGATTCTACCCTATCACCGACTCCTTGACAATTTGCAGGAGGAACAACTCGCCGAGAAAAAAATCGGCACAACCGGCAGGGGAATCGGACCCGCCTATCAGGATAAGATTGCCCGGGTGGGCATCAGGGTTGGGGATTTGCTTAACGAGGATGTCTTCAAGGAGAAGTTGCGCCGCAACCTCGCTGCTGCCAACTTCCGACTGATGGAGGTTTACAAAGCTGAGCCATTATCATTCCAAGAGTTGAGTTTAGAATACTGGTTGATAAGTAGACCATTGAGCGAGATGATTGCTGATGGCTCGCGTTTGATTGAGAAGGCGTTGAGGCAGGGGAGGCGGGTTCTGTTTGAAGGGGCGCAGGGTAGTCATCTTGACATTGACCTGGGAACCTATCCCTTTGTTACCACCTCGTCAACCGTGGCTGGAGGTGCTGCGGTGGGCAGCGGGATAAGCCCGCTCTGGCTTGAGGAGGTGGTTGGTGTGGCCAAGGCTTATACCACCAGGGTTGGGGCAGGACCGTTTCCTTCAGAACTGGAGGAGAAGGAGGCGGGGATGCTGCGCGAGTTGGGGAATGAGTATGGTGCAACGACCGGTAGACCGCGGCGGTGTGGTTGGTTTGATGCTGGAGTTGTGAGGGCGGCGGTGCGTTTCAATCGGCTCTCAGCCTTGGTTATTACCAAACTGGATGTCCTTGATTCTTTGGAGACAATTAAAATCTGTACCGGGTATCGCTATCAGGGTAAGAGGATTAGGGAGTTTGACCCATTTTTAGCCGAAAAGTTGGAGCCAAGAATTGTCTCCTTGCCCGGCTGGCGGGAAAAGACACCAGGGTGCCGGCGGTTTGGGGATTTGCCGCTGCGGGCAAAAAGGTACATTGAAAGGATTGCAGAACTGGTAGACTGCCCGGTGGCTTTGGTTTCGGTTGGTAGTGAGCGGAATGAGATGGTTGCGGTTGATACCAAGAGTCTGAAATGGCTGAGATAAAACTGTTGCGCCGGGTTCTTGCCTCCAATGACGCCCTTGCCCTTGAGGAGAAGCGGCTCCTTGACCGTTACGGCGTTTTGGGTGTCAATATAATGTCAGGACCGGGTGCGGGCAAGACCACTTTGATTGAGAGGACGGTCGCCGCATTGAAAGACCGCTGGCGCATCTGGGTGATTGAAGGTGATATCCAGGGTGATTTGGATGCGCGGCGGGTTTTAGCTCAGGGTGTCGGTTGCACCCAGATTAATACCCAGGGCGCCTGCCATCTTGATGGGTTGATGCTTTCACCGGTGTTTGCGCAGATTGATTTTGAGGGTCTTGATCTGCTCTTGATTGAGAATGTGGGTAATCTTGTGTGTCCGGCTGAGTTTAGGCTGCCGGTCCATTATAATGTCACGATTGTTTCGACCCCGGAGGGGAGCGACAAGCCGATAAAGTATCCCTTGATGTTTCAAAGGTCGGATGTGATTGTCATTAACAAGATCGACCTTTTGCCCTATGTTGATTTTGACATCAGGGGTTTTACCCGTTCGGTGAGAAGGCTCAAGCCCAAGGTTCCAGTTATCCCCTTGTCACTGCGGAACGGCAAAGGGCTTGATGGGTGGCTTTGTTGGTTGAAAAGGGCTCTTCATTCCCGGGGCGGTAAGGGAAAAGGAGGGAGTGGATGCGGAAGATAGAGCATAATATTGGGAGGGTGGTTGAGGTCAATGGTGAAAGGGCGCTGGTGGAACTGACGGTTGATACCGCCAAGCCTTTGGTTGGTGATTACTATCCGGGTCAGCCTGGTTCCTATGTGAAGATTCCCTTTCACAATCAGGAGGTTGTCGGAATTGTGGCCGGTGTTAAAGGCGCAGGGGAAGGCAGAGGTATTGCGGACTGTTTTTTGGTTGGCACCCTGACGCAGGCAGGCAGGTTTTTCCGCGGGGTGGTGGTTTACCCCAATGTCGGGCAGATGGTCCAGATGGTGGGAAATGAGGAACTGGACACAATCTTTTCCGAGTTCAGCGAATTTGGTTTTTCCTTTGGAAGCCCGAGCAATGCACCGGGGCAGCGGGTTTATGTCCAGTTGGACAGGTTCTTTGGTGGGCACATTGCGGTTTTAGGTGCGACCGGTTGCGGCAAGTCCTGCACGGTGGTGAGTATTCTCCAGCAGGCGGTAAAAAAGTATCCTCACCCCCACATTGTTGTCTTGGACCTTCACGGCGAATATGCGGCTGCCTTTTCCCAAGATGTCAATCTGATAAATTCAGATAACCTCGAGCTGCCCTATTGGCTTTTGAACTTTGATGAGTTTGTGGATTTGTGCATTGATATGAACGAGCCTACTGCGAAAAACCAGCTTACCGTTCTGCACGATTCGCTGGTCAGGAGCAGGCAGGCATGGGATACGCGCGAAATGCTGGGGTTGGGAGGTTTGATTACCGCAGACTCGCCGGTCTATTTTGACCTTGATGAGATGGTGGCGATGATTCGGGACTGGAACATTCAGGTTGTTTATGACCATGCGGGCAGGCAGGTGCAGGGTCCGCTTCATGGGGTTTTTGACCACTTCCTTTTGCGCCTGGACAGCAAACTTTCTGACCCAAGGTACAACTTTATGTTCAAGCCAAAGAGATATGATAGGAGTTCAACCCTGCCTGAACTTTTGCGCAGCTATCTTTCAGTGGGCACCTCCCATCGGATGACGGTTGTTGATTTGAGCGGTGTCCCTTATGATGCGGTTGGGGTTGTTGTTGCGCTGATCACGAGGGTTGTTTTTGAGTTTAACCTCTGGAACGAGGAAAGGGAGCGCTGCCCGATAGTTTTGGTTCTGGAGGAGGCGCACAATTATGTGCCGAATAAAAGCGATGTCCGTTTCAGCGCGGCGCGTAACGCGGTGGAAAGGGTGATAAAGGAGGGCAGAAAGTATGGCATCGGGATGATTGTGGTGAGCCAGCGTCCGAAAGATGTTTCGGAAACGGTCCTTTCCCAGTGCAACACCTTTATCGCGATGCGGCTCACCAACCCTGAAGACCAGAACTATATCCGGCGTCTTGTTCCAGACTCCCTTAGCGGTTTGATGAATATCCTGCCGGCATTGAGGACCGGTGAGGCCTTGATTTTGGGTGAGGCGGTGGCGATGCCCACGAGAATGATGGTTGATATGCCTGATCCCAAGCCGAGAGGGGGCGGGGTTGAGTTTGCCAGATGGTGGACAAAAGGTCCGGGTGAGATGGACATTGAGCGTATCGTCAAAACCTGGCGGGCAAGGCGGAGGGATATATAAGCCCTTTTTTCTTTCATTTAGACCCCAAAATTGGCAGAAATTAACGCGTAAAATCTTTTGTGATTGAATAGATTTGTTTAAGTTCCAGATTATCAGAATGTTAATGTATTGAACCATTTTGAGGCTTTTGGAGTTAGGGTAGGTCCACCCCACCATCCCCGGGGGAGAGCCGGAGAGGTGATTGTGCAGGAATGGTGGTAAAGGTGTTGACTGGTAGAGGTTGGTGGATATGATTTTTTATGAGGCTGGTGAGCGCGGTATTGGATTTTCTTTGGTTTATGGTGCGCAGTCTCAGTTTTCCTTGGGATCTGCGCAGAACCCTGCCGAGGTTGAGTGATGAGATTTTCCATAATGGCGCGGCAGCGGTGCCGATAGTTCTTTTTGCCAGTGTGTTCGTTGGTTTGACAACCGCGGTCCAGACCAGTTATCAACTTTTGGGGATGGTGCCAAACTACTTTATCGGGATGGGTGTTGGCAGGATGCTTTTGATTGAACTGGGTCCGGTCTTTGCCGCATTTATTGTTGCCAGCCGTTCGGCAGCAGCGATGGCAGCCGAGATTGGGACGATGCGCATCTCCGAGCAGGTGGATGCGCTCAAGGTGATGGGGATTGACCCTTACCGGTTTTTATGCCTGCCGAGGATTCTTGCCACAGTTATCAGCCTGCCGATTCTGGTGGTCCTGATGGAGGTGGTTGCCAGTCTGACCGCGCTCTTAGTGGCAGCCTCTTTGGGCGTTTCCCGGGAGACTTTTCTTTACGGTCTTCTGCACTTTGTGCAGGTGCGTGATTTTTTTGGCGGGATTGTTAAGGCGGTTGTTTTTGGTCTTTTGATTGGCACGAGCGGCTGTTATTTCGGTTTTGGGGTTGAGGGCGGGGCGCGGGAGGTGGGTAGGGCAACAACCAATGCGGTGGTTCTTTCTGCGGTCTTGATATTGGTTTTTGACTTTGTTCTTGCCGTTTTGTTTTTCTCAAGATGATTGAACTCCAAGAGGTTTCTAAGAGGTTGCGCGGTCAGGTGGTTCTTGATAAGGTCAACCTTAAGATACCTGATGCCGGTGTTATTGCCATTCTCGGTCCTTCAGGTGCGGGCAAGAGCGTGCTTTTGAAGATTGTTGCCGGAATTATCCCGCCTGATTCGGGCAGGGTTTTTTATGATGGTGCGGAGCTGAGTTATGGCAGGTTTGCAGACAACCGGGATAAACTTGGTAAAGTTGGGTTTGTCTTTCAGGGCGGTGCGCTATTTGACTCGCTGAATGTGGTGGAGAATGTGGCTTTGCCTTTAATGGAACGGGCCGGTCTTGCAAGAACAGAGATTGAGAAAAGGGTTGGAGCGGTCTTGGAGGAGGTGGGGATGGGCGCAAACAAATGGTTGCGGATAAATGAACTTTCTGGAGGGATGGTGCGGCTCGTGGCAATTGCCCGTGCCCTTGTCACCGAGCCCAAATATGTCCTCCTTGATGAGCCAACAAGCGGGCTCGACCCAATCCTGCGTGAGCGGGTTTGTGCTATTATTAAGAGAATGGTGACAGGAAAGGAGCGGTCAGTGGTGATTGTTACCCATGACCTGGAGAGCGCAAAGGGTTTGACAGACCGGCTTTATATCCTGAAGGGCTGTCGGCTTTTTGCCCCTGGGGATATTAAAAAGGAGGATTATGAACCGGCGGATTCGTGATTTTGTTGTAACGCTGTTTGTGATTTTCGGGGTGTTTTTAGGAATATTTGCCTATTTCTGGTTTTCTGGGAGGATGGGAACAAGGTATAAAAAGTTTGTTACCGTCTATTTTCCTGATGTTTCCGGACTGAAGACCGGGGATAGGGTTGAGGTTTTGGGAATTACCAAAGGCAGGATTGCGGGGATGAAACTGGAGGATAAGAGGGTAAAGGTTTTAGTGGCGTTAAGTGGCGATGTTTTGTTAAGAAAGGATGCCCGATTTGCGGTTCGCTCCTTGAGTTATCTTGGTTCTGACCGTTATCTAACGGTTCATCCTGGTTACGGTGAGGTCGCAGATGACACAACCACATTTTCCGGTTTTAATGAAGTTTTAGATTTGGAGACAACGTTTCTGAGGCTTGACCGGCTCTTGGCAGCGATTCACCCCGAGGATTTGACCCAGGAGTTGCGCTCAATGCGGGCAGAACTCCTCGGTTTGATTAACCAGCGGTTGCGGGGTATGGATTCGGGTTTTGTTATCACCAGCGCAAGTATTGAGCGAATGGCAGGGGTTGTTGACAGCCTGACGAGGTTGCTTAACCAGGAGTCAACCGCCCGCAAACTTTTGAGCTCTGCCGAACTTTATGATGAGTTGCTCAAAACCAGCCGGCAGTTACAGGAGTTGATGGCGGATATAAAAGAGCATCCGGAAAACTACTTTCGGTTAAGGATTTTTCGTTGAAATAGGAATTTTGAATCGAAATTTTTTTGTGATAGGTCTAATTAAAGAGTATAAGAGAAAGGAGGAAAATTTATGCAGTTAAAAGGCAGTAAGACCGAAAAAAACATATTAACCGCCTTTGCCGGCGAGTCGCAGGCAAGGAACCGGTATACCTATTTTGCGAGTAAGGCACGCGATGAGGGTTATATCCAGATTGCCCAGATTTTTGAGGAGACCGCAAATCAGGAGAAGGAGCATGCCAAGAGGCTTTTTAAACTTTTGGAGGGTGGTATGGTGGAGATTAAGGCATCTTTTCCCGCAGGGGTAATCGGCACAACTCTTGATAATCTTAAAGAGGCGGCAGGAGGCGAGCATTACGAATGGACGCAGATGTATCCGGAGTTTGCCCAGGTTGCGGAAGAGGAGGGGTTTGCCAACATCGCCGCAATTTTCCGCGCGATTGCAATTGCGGAGAGGCAGCATGAGAAACGGTATCAGGCTTTGAAGGCAAACATTGAAAATGGCAGGGTTTTCAGAAGGGATAAACCGGTGGTCTGGCGGTGTATTAACTGCGGCTATATCCACGAAGGAACAGAGGCGCCGGAGATTTGCCCTTCCTGTGCACATCCGCAGGCATATTTTGAAATCTTGGGAGAGAACTGGTGATTAGTGAAAGAACAGGCGAGGTAACCTTTCAAGGGAAACCGGTAACGCTCATTGGTCCGGCTCTTAAGGTTGGGGATAAGGCACCTGATTTTACTGTCATCGGCAACAATCTGCAACCGCTGAAACTAACTGATTTTCAAGGCAAAATTTTGGTTTTGGTTGCGGTGCCTTCACTCGATACCCCGGTATGCGACCTTGAGGCGCGGCGTTTCAACTCAGAGGCGCAAAAATTGGGTGATGATGTGGTGGTGCTTGTTATCAGTATGGATTTACCTTTTGCGCAGAGACGCTGGTGCGGGGCTAACGGCATCGAGCGGGTTATAACCGCTTCTGACCATCGGGAGGCATCCTTTGGTTCAGGCTATGGGGTGTTGGTTAAAGAGTTGAGGCTATTGGCAAGGGCAATTTTTATCGTTGACCGGGAAGGAGTTATCCGTTACATTCAGCTGGTAAAAGAGGCGGGAGAGGAGCCTGATTACCAGTCGGTGCTGAAGGCGATAGATAGTTTGAAATAAAAAGGAGCGATAATGGATAAAGAAGCAGCAATTTACAGTTGCAGCGTTTGCGGGCAAATAGTAACGCTTTTACATAAAGGCGGTGGGGCGTTAGTGTGCTGCAACAAGGTGATGCAAAAGGGTAGAACCGAGGAAAAGAGTGCAAGCACACAAACTCTGGTTAATGTTCCTTACTGGAGTTGCTCCAACTGCCATTATATATTACAGGCGCTACAGCCGCCCGATATTTGTCCGTCCTGTGGGCAGGCTTGTCAATTTATAGATGTGAGCTGTTATATCCCGGAATGTGGATTCTCCGGGGTGGATAGCAGGTTGATAAAATAGAAAGGAGAGAGATATGACAAAAAAACTGGAAGTATATAAGTGTGAAGTGTGTGGCAATGTTGTTGAGGTTTTGCATCCTGGTGCTGGCCAATTGGTTTGCTGCGGACAACCGATGAAACTAATGGAGGAAAAGACAAGTGATACGGGGAAAGAGAGGCATGTCCCCGTGATTGAAAAGACTCCAGAGGGTTATAAGGTGAAGGTGGGTAGTGTGCCCCATCCGATGGAGGAGAAGCATTATATTGAGTGGATTCAACTGGTTGCGGATGGACGGTCTTTCCGGCAGTTTTTGAGCCCGGGGCAGATGCCAGAGGCGTTCTTTTCTGTTGAGGCAAAGGATGTCTATGCCCGAGAGTACTGCAATATCCACGGGCTTTGGAAAGGGGTTTAATTATGATACCAAAAAAGGTTGAGGATGGGTTCAATCAGCAGATAAAGCACGAACTTGAGTCGGCATATCTTTATCTGGGGATGGCGGCATATTTTGACAGTGCGGGATATCCGGGGATGGGAAGATGGATGCGGGCACAGGCTCAGGAGGAGTTAACCCATGCGATGCGTTTCTACAAGCACATTCTTGAGCGAGGTGGAGAGATAAGGTTTTCCCCGCTTAACATCCTTGAACAGAAATGGGAGTCGCCGTTAAAGGCGTTTGAGGCGGCGTATGAACATGAGCAGTTCATCACCAGCAAGATAAACGAATTGATGAAACTGGTTCAGGCTGAAGGGGATTACGCCTCTAATTCAATTCTGCAGTGGTTTGTTGATGAACAGGTCGAAGAGGAGGAGAGCACTTTAAAGATTGTCCAGGATCTGAAACTGGTTGGGGATGATGGTCGCGGACTTTTGATGCTTGACCGAGAACTGGGGCAGCGGGTGTTTGTTTTACCTTTAGAACTTGCGGATTTATATGCGCAACAAGCTCAAGCGGCAGATTAGCAGGTGAGTAAAGAGGGATAGTGATGGAGTTCACTCCTGTCAAGGTGACGGAGCGAGTTTACTGGGTAGGTGCGGTCGACTGGAACATTCGTGACTTTCACGGCTATTCAACTGAGCGGGGTTCTACCTATAACGCCTATCTGATACTCGGGGATAAGATCGCACTTATTGATACGGTCAAGGCTCCATTTTGTGAGGAGTTGCTTGCGCGAATTGCAGCGGTTATTAATCCTGAAAAGATTGATTATATTATTTCCGATCATGCTGAGATGGACCACTCGGGCGCACTGCCCCAGGTGATAGCAGCGGTAAAGCCAGAAAAGGTGTTTGCCTCGGTGATGGGGGTAAAGGCGTTGAAGGAGCATTTCCATCTTGATTATGAGATTGTTCCTTTGAGGGATGGTGATACGCTCAGTCTGGGCAATCTTAGCCTCAAGTTTCTGGAAACACGGATGCTGCACTGGCCTGACAGTATGGTGACATATCTGGTAGAAGAACGGTTACTTTTTTCTCAGGACGGGTTTGGGATGCACCTGGCAACTGGTGAGCGGTTTGCCGATGAACTTGACCCGGTTCTTTTAAGGAATCAGGCGGCGAAATACTATGCAAATATAATTTTGCCTTATTCGCAGCTGATTCTGAAACTTATCGAGCGGATAAAGACGCTCGGGATAGCAATAGATATTATCGCACCTGACCATGGACCAATCTGGCGTAGTGATGTTGGCAAAATCCTTTCCTGGTATCAGGAGTGGGCAGAACAAAAGCCGAGGCAAAAGGCGGTAGTGGTTTATGATACGATGTGGCAGAGCACCGATTTGATGGCGCGGGCGATTGCGGATGGTCTGGCAGGAGATGGTATTGAGGTGAAGGTGATGAGGTTGAGGGCAACCGACCGCAGCGATGTAATGACAGAGGTGCTTGATGCGGGCGCGATTATTATTGGTTCGCCGACATTAAACAATGGCATTTTTCCCACAGTGGCGGATATGCTGGTGTATCTTAAGGGGCTGAAACCGAAAAATAAATTTGGCGCGGCATTCGGTTCTTATGGCTGGAGTGGTGAGGCGCCAACTATCATTTTCAATGAATTGAAAGGAATAGGAATGGAGATGGTTGGCGAACCTTTAAAGGTAAAATATGTCCCTGATGTTGATGGGTTAAAAAGTTGCCGAGCCTTGGGTAAGGAGATTGCCCGCCGGTTGAAGGAAAGGGTTGGATGATGGCAGCACAAATAGATTTTAAGGCGCTTGACAGTTTCACTTACGGCCTTTATCTTGTCACGAGCCGGGATAACAATCGTTTAAACGGGTTGATTGTTAACACCGTGGTTCAGGTTGCACTTGAGCCGTGCCTGGTGACGGTGGCGATAAACAAAAACAGCCTCACCAATGAGTTTATCAATAAAAGCGGTGTCTTCGCAATAACGGTTTTGGAAAAGGAGACGCCCCTTGAGTTTATTGGTAGATTTGGTTTTCGTTCAGGCAGGGAGTTTGACAAGTTTCAGGGGTTAGGTTATGAGACCGGCATAACCGGCGCGCCGATTGTCAGCCAGCATGGGATTGCGGTTATTGAGGCGAAACTGCGAGAGAAGGTTGACTGTGGCACCCATACCCTTTTTGTTGGTGAAGTGGTGGCGGCACGGCGGATAAAAGCCGGAGAACCTTTGACCTATGCCTATTATCATGAGGTAAAGAAGGGTAAGACCGGTAAGGGCGCGCCTACCTATCGTGAAGAAAGGCAGGGTGAAAAGAAAGAAGGGAGCAAAAAGATGCAGCGGTATGTCTGTTCGGTCTGCGGCTATGTTTATGACCCGGCGGTCGGGGATAGTGAAAATGGCATTCCTCCGGGAACGCCGTTTGAGAGTTTACCCGACACCTGGGTGTGCCCGGTTTGCGGAGCAGGCAAGGACCAGTTTGAACCAGAGGGGAGCTGAGCGATAAAATCGGGGCTATTGCGCCCTGCGTGCTTGGAGCCGCTCGTAGATGTAAACGGGCGGCTTTTTTTCTATGACGACCTCGGGGGTGATGATGCATTCGGAGACATTTTCTCTGGTGGGGAGTTCAAACATAATGTCAAGCATCGTCTCTTCAAGGACAGCCCGTAACCCCCGGGCACCAGTGCCGAGGGCAAGGGCACGGTCGGCAACCGCGGCAAGCGCCTCAGGTGTGAAGGTCAGTTTCACCCCCTCAAGTTCAAAGTAGTAGGAGTACTGTTTCAAGAGGGCGTTGCGGGGTTTGGTGAGGATGTCAATCAAGGCGGTGCGGGAAAGGCTGTGGAGTGGGGCAATCACCGGCAGGCGACCGATGAACTCCGGGATCATGCCAAAGCGGATTAAATCGTCTGGCTGAACAAGTTGTAGCAGTTCATCGGTGTTCATGCCTTTACTCTTGCCGATGTGAGCGGCAAATCCCAGAGCGCTGGCGTGCACCCGTCTTTCTATTATTTTTTCCAGTCCGTCAAATGTGCCTCCACAGATAAAGAGGATGTTTTTGGTGTTTATCGGTATGAACTGCTGCTCCGGATGCTTTCTGCCCCCTTGGGGAGGGACATTGGCAATCGTACCTTCAAGGATTTTGAGGAGCGCCTGCTGAACACCCTCGCCGGAGACATCACGGGTGATTGAGGGGGAGTCGGACTTTCTGCCAATCTTGTCGATTTCGTCGATATAGACAATGCCAATTTCTGCCCGGCGGATGTTACCCTGTGCCGCCTGGAGCAGGCGCAGGAGGATGTTCTCCACATCCTCACCAACATAGCCGGCTTCGGTTAACGGGGTGGCATCGGCGATGGCAAATGGGACCTTCAGGCACTGAGCCAGGGTTTCGGCAATTAAGGTCTTGCCCACACCGGTTGGTCCAATCAGGAGGATGTTACTTTTATCAAGAGGAGGTGCGGTGCGCGGGGCGGTGATGCGCTTGTAGTGGTTGTAAACCGCAACCGCAATCACCTTTTTCGCATACTCCTGACCGATGACGAACTCATCAAGGAAGGCTTTGATATCGGGCGGTTTGGGGATCTCCTTGAGGGGTTCAATTACCTCATTTTGCTCTTCAAATAGGGTGAGGGCAAGACGGGCACATTGCTTGCAAATCATGCCGTGTCTGCCCCTGACCAGGCGGTTATGGATGGTCTCAGGTGTGCCGCAGAATGAGCACAAATCGGGTAGTTTTGGCTTTGCCTGCCGGCGATGGGAGCTCATTTCCTTTTTTCAATCACCTCGTCAATAAGACCGTAACTTTTTGCCTCCTGCGCGGACATAAAGAAGTTGCGGTCAGAGTCGCGCAGGATTTTTTCCACGGGCTGACCGGTGTGTTTGGCAAGGATTTCAGCAAGCAGTTCCTTTGCCCGCACCAGTTCCCGGGCGTGGATCTCAATGTCGGTTGCCTGACCGCTGAGTCCGTAAGCCGCAGGCTGGTGAATCATCATCCGGGAACGGGGCAGGGCAAACCGCTTGCCCTTTTCACCGGCAGCCAATAGGAGCGCAGCGATTGATGCCGCCTCACCAACGCAGATGGTGGAAACCTTGGGACGGATGTACTGCATCGTGTCGTAGATTGCCAGTCCGGAAGAGACCACACCACCAGGCGAGTTGATGTAAAGGAAGATGTCCTTTTCCGGGTCTTCAGCCTCAAGGTATAGTAACTGGGCAACAACCAGGTTGGCGACCGTGTCATCAACCGGTTGTCCTAAGAAGATGATTCTTTCCTTTAACAGCCGGGAGTAGATGTCATAGGCTCTCTCACCCCGACCGGTCTGTTCAATTACCATTGGTACTAACACTGGGACCTCCTCTGGTTCTTTGTTTGCCTCTCTTGTCATACTGTTAGCCCTTAATCTCCGCCTTGTCAATTATCAGTTGCAGGACCTTTTTCTGCAGGGTGTGGAAGCGGTATGAGGAGTTGTCAAGGAGAGGGGCGATTTCCTCAGGCCGGCGCCCGCTGGTGCGCGCCAGTTCCTGAATCTGGTTTTCAATCTCATCATCGGTAACGGTGATGTTTTCCTTCTGGGCGATGCGCAGCGCAATGCAGTCAAACCGGGCAGACTTTGTGGCAACCGGCAACAGTTTTTCCCTGGTCTCGGCAGAGTCGGGCAGGTTGAACTCGGTCAATAGGCGCTTGAGGTGGGCTTCTATCCAGGACTGGGGCGGTTCAAAATCATAACTCTTGGTCAAATGTTCAATCACCTGCCGGCGCAAATCATCCTGAATCTCTTCGTCACGCTCGGTAAGGATTTCCTCGTTGATCGCCTTGCGCAGGGCATCAAGGTTTTCATAACCCAAATCCTGGGCAAACTCCTCATTGATTTCGGGCAGGATTCTTTCCCTGACCGCGCGCACGGTTATTGAATAGTTGATGGTCCTGCCGGCAAGGGATTTGTCCGGATGGTCAGGGGGGAAGGTGATGGCGGCTGAGCGTTCATCGCCGGGTTTAACATTGAGGAGCGCCTCGTTTATCTGGGGATGGTTGCCTTCAGCACCCACCTGGAGGGTGACATTCTTCTTTGGTCCAGCAACAACCTTTTCACCTTCGTGCAGGACATAGTCAACCACCACAAAGTCGCCATTCTGGGCAGGGCGCGTAACCGGCTTATAAAGGGCACAGCGCTCCTGAAGTGCCTTGAGCCGCTTTTCAAACTCCTCGTCAAAACCGGTGGGCGAAAGGCGCTTGAGTTCAAGACCGGTATAGGGCTTCAGTTCAAATTCAGGCACCACTTCAATCGCTGCCCGGAAACGAACGGTCTTGTCCGGCGCAACATCCAAATCCTCAATCTTGACCTTGGATGCGGGTTTTACACCGTTTTTTTCCAGCGCCTCATCCAGCGCCTCTTCAATCAGCTCTTCAACCGCAGCCGACTCCAGTGCACCTCCGAGCCGCCTTTCAAGAATTGATTTTGGAACCCGACCGCGGCGAAAGCCTGGAACCTGCGCCTTGTCCTTGTATTCATCAAGGAGCGCCTCCATCTTTGCCTTCAGGCGCTCGGGCTCAATTTCCACCTCAAATTCACGCAGCCAATCCTTGGGCGATTTTACCGCAATCTCCAAATCCTGCTCCTTTTATCTATGATGCAACATCTCTGCGAGGAGGGGGAGTTGAACCCCCATCCCTTTCGGGACCAGATCCTAAGTCTGGCGCGTCTGCCAAGTTCCGCCATCCTCGCAATCATTTTATCAGCCTACAAAGGTAATTTTAGAGGAGGATAGAAAAAAGTCAATCCTAACCGCCATTCCTTGTTAGCGCTGATTGCCTGTATCGATAGGCGAAGATAAAGTATACATAAAAATATACTAAATACATTGGGTAAAAATGGGCTATCCTACGCAATTTCATAACTTAGCCAGATTCCATTTTTACTTAGGGGGTCACTCCCCCGGTGGTTTTGGTTGTTGATTTTCGTCCAACCTTTTCTTTGGGATTGAATTTGGGAAAATTGACAGGTTCAAGGTTTTGGTGTAGTTGTATGACAATGGTCAAACGAAAGAAGGGAGAGGTTTTATGGATTTATATGTAACGCAAGATAATTTAAAGGAGAAGGCGCAAGAGTGGCTTGGGAAGATTGCGCCATTCAATCAGCACGAGATGAAACTTAATAAGGAGAGGTCGGCACTCCTTGTTATTGATATGCAGAAATTCTTTCTTGACCCTTCATCGCCAACATTTACCTCTGGTGGAATGGCGATTGTGCCGAACCTGAAAATGTTGATCAGAGAGTTTCGCCAAGCCAATCGTCCGGTTATTTACACCTGCCATGTGCACCATCCGGAAGGGATAGATGCTGGGATTATGAAGTGGTGGTGGCAGGGGATGTGCATTGAAGGGACGCCGGAAAGCAGGGTGATTGATGAGATTGCACCTTTGCAAGATGAGAAGATAGTTTACAAGCATCGCTATTCCGCATTCTACAACACCGATTTGGAGACGGTTCTGCGCTGTCTGAAGATTGAGGATTTGGTAATAACCGGGATAATGACCAATATGTGCTGTGAATCAACTGCGCGTGATGCCTATTATCGGGACTATAGGGTCTTTTTTCTTGCTGATGGCACCGGGACAATCAACGAGGAGATGCATCTGGCGAGCCTCTTGAACCTTGCCTTTGGCTTTGCCTTTGTAACAACCGCAGAATGGATAATGGCACAGATGAGCAGATGAATTACTTTATTTGACACAAGTAAGGGTTGTTTTTAGTATCTAATAGATACCAAAGAAAGATGAGTAAGATTACTCTCCAATTGCCCATAGAAAGCCCCAAGGAAATTTCTCATTCTAAAGTTATATTGAATAAGGAAAAATTTATTGAGGTTTTAAGCGAAATTATCACTCTGAATGACCTGGGGTCCATAAAAAATAAAATGGTTCGGTTGAAGAATATTGTTAGAGATTGTCAGAATGACCGAGATGGTATATTAAATATAGATGAAAACGGAGGCACAGTATCTTTGCGCAGAGATGTGCTGATTTCTGAATTAGATCAGGTCCTTAAGTCCAAGACAGCGGAACGAGCCAAGTATTATACAAAGAGGTTATTGGAGGGGGTTCAGAAAGTAAAGACAGGGAAAATTAATGATATAAATCTTTCAAGATGGAAAGAATACAATGAGATTATCACCGACAGCCTTTGGGTTTTAGACAAACGAGACACTTCTGGCGCCCATATAGGCTGGTATTGGGGGAATTTCATACCCCAGATTCCACGCCAGATGATGTTAAGATACACAAAGAAAGATGACTGGGTTTTGGATACATTTGTTGGTAGTGGGACGACATTAATTGAGTGTCGCAGATTAGGCAGGAACGGAATTGGTATTGAGTTAAACCAAGAGGTTGCCGATAGGGCAAGGGAATTAATTCAGAAAGAGCCCAATGTTTACAATGTAGTAAGCGAGGTAGTTGTTGGCGATAGCCGAAAAATAAATCTTCAGGAAATACTTGCACGATATAACATAAAGCAGGTGCAATTGCTGATTATGCATCCACCATATCATGACATAATTAAGTTTTCAAAAGATAAAAACGACCTGTCAAATGCAAGAAATACCGAAGAATTTTTGGAGATGTTTGGTGAAGTAATTGATAATGCGACACCATATTTAGAGAAAGGAAGATATTTTGCCTTAGTCATCGGGGATAAATACTCCCAAGGTGCGTGGGTTCCTTTAGGATTTTATTGTATGAATGAGGCTTTGAGAAGAAGTTATATGTTAAAAAGCATAATTGTGAAAAATTTTGAGGAAACAAGAGGAAAGAGAAATCAGAAAGAACTATGGCGATATAGAGCATTGGTTGGTGGATTTTATGTTTTTAAGCATGAATATATTATGCTATTTAAGAAAAAATAGGAGACAAAATTATGCCATTATTAAGTCAAAAAGAGGTTTTGAAGTTGAAGTTAAGTTGCATTCCGCTCATACAATTAAAAACACTTGCATTAAATTTGGGTATTTCTAACACTGGTTCTGCAGCGGAGATTGTTAAGAGGATTTTAGAAAAGCACATAAATGAAAAAGTAATTGATGAATTTATAAAACTAAAATATAGCGAGAGAATTCAGGAGCGGAGAGCGATTATTTCTGATGAAGACTTAAAGAAAGAATTGCTAAAAGTTCAAACATTTTCTTGGGGCGTGGTTCAGGGGCAATTAGACCAGAAAATACAAACTGAATATGTCCGCAGAATTGTGCGATATGAGGAGTTATTAGATAGTGTTCGTGCGCGTCTTCATCAGGATGTTACTAACTATGTAATCTGCACTTGGTTTAACCACTGGACCACAGTATTAATTGAGGAACACATAAGTACTCATAAAAAAATTATTCCCACCATCAAGAACATAAAGGGAGTTGATATTTTCTTTGATGGACAGCCATTTGATTTAAAGGTAACATATTTACCAAGAGAATACGAACCAGCAGAGGCGATAAGGAACCCGACGGATTTAGCGGTCTGGATGTATGAGCATCAAGGGGCACAGAGATTTGGAGCAGATAACAGGTTATTTGTAGTACTGTTAGATAAAGAGAACCCAGAAAAGAGCTGGGAGTTGAAGCGAAATTTTCCGCTTGTGTTCCGACAGATTGACGATTTCTTTGAAAGGGAGAAGGTTTCAGCAAAAGACGAGATTGTCTTCACATTTGGGAGAAAGACATATACTGCGGTTAGTAAGGTATTGCTGATAACAAAATGAAAGAAAGAATTTTAATTAGATAGATTTTATGTCCCATCTTGATGATGTGAGAAAGGAACTGGCGCGGCGGAATCAGGAGGCGCTTTTGGGCGGGGGAGAGGAGCGGATTAAGAAGCAGCATGAGGAGGGGAAACTGAGCGCGCGGGAGCGGCTGGAGATTCTCCTGGATAAGGGAAGTTTTGTTGAACTTGACCGGCTCCGGGTCCACGACTGCACCGATTTCGGGATGGAGAAGAAGAAGTTTTTTGGTGATGCGGTTGTTACCGGCTACGGCAAAATTAACGGCAGACCGGTGGCGGTTTTTTCCCAGGATTTTACCGTTTTTGGTGGCACGCTTTCTAAGGTTTTTGCCGAGAAGGTTTGCAAGATTATGGACTTGGCGATGAAGGTCGGGATGCCGGTAATAGGGTTGAACGATTCGGGTGGGGCAAGGATTCAGGAGGGGGTGGTGAGTCTGGGCGGTTATGCTGACATCTTTCTGCGCAATACCCTGGCTTCAGGTGTGATTCCGCAGATTTCGGCGATTATGGGTCCGTGCGCCGGTGGTGCGGTTTATTCGCCGGCACTGACCGATTTTATCTTTATGACTGAAAGGACAAGTTATATGTTCATCACCGGTCCTGAGGTAATCAAGGCGGTTACAAAGGAGGAGGTGACAAAGGAGAAGTTGGGTGGTGCGGATACGCACAATGCGGTTTCCGGGGTTGCCCATTTCAAGGACATTGATGATAAGGATTTGCTCTTGCGCATCAGGAGGTTGATGGGTTATCTGCCGCAGAATAATAGGGAGAGGCCGCCAAGGGTTGAGCCAAGGGATTTGCCGGAAAGGGATGTTGATGGGATTGAGGAGATTATGCCTGATGACCCGCGCAAGCCCTATGATATGCTGCAGGTGATTTTAAGGGTTGTTGATACCGGGAGTTTTTTTGAGGTGCAACAGCACTGGGCAAAGAATATCATCATCGGTTTTGCAAGGATGGACGGGCAGGTTGTTGGGATTGTGGCGAATCAGCCGAAGTTTCTTGCCGGTTGTCTTGATATTGACGCCTCGGTAAAGGGGGCAAGGTTTGTGCGGTTCTGCGATGCCTTTAATATCCCGATAGTTACCTTTGTGGATGTGCCCGGTTTTCTGCCCGGAACCGGTCAGGAGTATGGCGGCATCATCAGGCACGGTGCAAAACTACTCTATGCCTATTGCGAGGCAACGGTGCCGAAAGTGACGGTGATTACGCGCAAGGCTTATGGCGGTGCTTATGATGTGATGTCGTCAAAGCATATCCGGGGTGACTTTAACTTTGCCTGGCCAACAGCAGAGATTGCGGTGATGGGTTCAGAAGGGGCGGTGAATATCATCTTTCGCAAGGAGATTGCCGAGTCTTCTGACCCGGAGGGGACAAGGCGAAAACTGGTTTCTGAGTATGAGAAGAAGTTTGGCAATCCCTTTAAGGCGGCAGAATTGGGTTATGTGGATGAGGTGATTGAGTTCAAGGAGACGCGGAGAAAGATTATTCAGAGCCTGAGGATTTTAGAGAATAAGGTTTTGACCAATCCGTGGAAAAAGCACGGCTGCATTCCTTTGTAAAATATGGATGAGAAGGAAAGGTTAAGAGAGGAGATTGAGCGCTGGGAAAAGGAGACGGTTGAGCCGGCGCTGAAAAAAATGCCCGAGAGGAGCGATGAGTTCAAGACCGTTTCCGGAATCCCAGTTAAACGGGTTTATACACCGCTTGACCAGGAGGAGGGGAGTTATATTGAGAAAGTGGGTATGCCTGGAAATTTTCCCTTTACCCGCGGGGTGCAACCGACAATGTATCGCTCAAGGTTCTGGACAATGCGCCAGTATGCGGGCTTCGGTTCAGCAGAGGAGACCAACGCCCGCTACCACTATCTTTTAAAACAGGGTCAGACCGGGCTTTCAGTGGCTTTTGATTTACCAACGCAGATGGGTTATGACTCTGACAGCCCCTGGGCAAAGGGTGAGGTGGGCAAGGTTGGGGTTGCGATTTCCACATTAAAGGATATGGAAAGGCTTTTTGCAGGTATTCCTTTGGATAAGGTTTCCACATCAATGACAATAAATGCAACTGCGGCAATTGTCCTGGCGATGTATTGCGTTGTTGCGGAAAGACAAGGGGTGGAGTTTTCAAAACTGCAGGGCACGATTCAGAATGACATCCTGAAGGAGTATGTGGCAAGGGGAACATACATCTTTCCGCCAAGGGAGTCTTTGCGCCTGGTGACAGACATCATTGCCTGGTGCGCAAAGGAGGTGCCGAAGTGGAATACGATATCCATTTCTGGGTACCACATCCGCGAGGCAGGGGCGACCGCGGTTGAAGAGGTGGCGTTCACTTTGGCTAACGGGCTGGAGTATGTGCAGGCGGCTAAGGAGCGTGGGCTTGAGGTTGACAGATTTGCGCCGCGGCTTTCTTTCTTCTTTGCCGCGCATTCCAATATCCTTGAGGAGGTGGCAAAGTTCCGGGCGGCAAGAAGGCTCTGGGCAAAACTTTTGCGTGAGCGGTTCAATGCCGCTGATGACTCGTGCAAGTTGCGCTTTCACACCCAGACTGGTGGTGTCACCCTGACCGCGCAGCAGCCGGAGAATAACATTATCCGGGTGGCATATCAGGCTTTGGCAGCAGTTTTAGGCGGGACCCAGAGTCTGCATACCAATTCGCGGGATGAGGCGCTCTCATTGCCGACCGAGGAGTCAGTGACGATTGCCCTGCGCACCCAGCAGATTTTAGCATATGAAACCGGGATTGGTGATACCGTTGACCCGCTTGCAGGCTCCTATTTTGTTGAGAGCCTGACCGATGAGATTGAAAAAAGGGCGCGGGCGCTGATTGATGAGATTGAAAGACGGGGAGGTGCGGTGAAGGCGATTGAACAGGGGTTTGTTCAAGAAAGAATTGCGGAAAGCGCATATCGGTATCAGCAGGAGGTGGAAAAGGGAGAGCGGATAGTTGTCGGTGTTAACCGTTTTTGCGATGCGGCTGAGCCGAAGTTGAAACTTTTGAAGGTGGATGAAGGGCTGGCGAGCAGGCGCAAAGAAGAACTCAGCCATTATCGGGCAAATCGGGACAATGCTGCGGTTGAAAGGGTGCTATCGGCGGTGAAAGAGACTGCGAGAGGCGATAATAATATGATGCCAGTGATTGTTGAGGCGGTGCGCACGGGCGCAACCTTAGGGGAAATCAGCGATGCCTTAAGAAGCGTATTTGGTGAGTATGACCGGATAAGGGGATAGGAGGTTTTATTATGATTAAAAAGGTTGCTCATATTGCGATTGCCGTAAACAATATTGATGAAGCAGCAAATTTTTATGCCGAAAACCTTGGGTTGAAACTGGAGGGTAGGGAAACTGTTCCTCATCGGAGAGTCACGGTCGGTTTCATTCAGATTGGGGAGACAAAGATAGAGTTTGTTCAGCCGGATGCACCGGATGCACCGGTGGCGAAATTTTTATCCGAGCGCGGTCCCGGACTGCATCACATCTGTTTTGAGGTTGATGATATTGACGAAGAGTTTAGGCGGCTGAAGGCAGCGGGTGTGAAAATTGTTGACCCTGAACCGCAAAAAGGTGCCGGCGGCACAAAAGCCTTCTTTATCCACCCGAAATCAACCGGTGGGGTTTTGATTGAGTTAAGTCAGCCACCAAGGCATCAGCCGTAAACGGTTCTGCGGATAAAAGATTCGTTCTTACGCCAGTCCTTCGAAACTTTGACCCACAGTTCCAAGTAGACCGGTCTGGCTAAGAACTGTTCAATTGATTTCCGGGCAATTTCGCCCACCTTTTTAAGTGCTTTGCCTTCTTCACCAATTAGAATCGCCTTCTGTGATTCGCGTTCAACATAGATTACCGCCCGTATGTAGTCCTTTTTGCCCGGTCTTTCCTTGAACTCTTCAATTTCCACTGTGGTTGAGTAGGGAACCTCAGCACCATAGCGGTTAAAGATTGCCTCCCGGATGAGTTCGGCAACAAAGAAGCGCTCCGGGCGATCGGAAATTGTATTCAGCGGGTAAAACGGTGGTGCCTGGGGCAGGAGTTCAATTAGTCCATTTTTCAGGTCTTCAACGCCTTCACCGGTGAGGGCAGAAATCATAAATATCTTGTCAAAGCCTGCTTTTGCGCAGCGTTCGGCAATCGGGAGAAGATTTTTTTTCGGGATGGCATCAATCTTGTTAATGGCGATGGCCCCTTTTTCGGGTTCAAATATCATTAAGTCTTCGTATACAGGTTCAGTGGCGTCAATGAGAAGGAGGATGACATCGGCATCTGCAAGCGCCTTTTGAATCTCTTTTTTCATCATCTCCTGGAGCACATACTTGGGGTCAAGGATTCCGGGTGTGTCAAGGAGAAGCATCTGATAACCGTTGCCATTGAGGATGCCGAGGACGCGATGACGGGTTGTTTGGGGTTTGGGGGTGACGATGGCGAGGCGTTGACCTAAGAGGCGATTAAGGAGAGTGGATTTGCCGGCGTTTGGTCGTCCGATAATTGCCACATAACCGGCACGAAAGGATTCTTTCTCGGACACTTTAAGATTCCCCAAATACACCGATGCGATTGAATTTTGCTATCCGGCGGGCGACCAGTTCATCACCAGGCAGGGTATTTAAGACATAATAGTTGGCAAGGACCGCTTTTTTTAGAAGTCGTGCCGCCTCGTCCGGGTCCTGATGGGCGCCTCCAGGTGGTTCAGGGACAATTTCATCAATCACCCCGAGAGAAAGGAGGTCAGGGGCGGTGAGTTTCAAAACCCTTGCCGCCTCCTCAGCTTTTGACCCGTCACGCCAGAGGATGGCGGCGCAGCCTTCAGGAGAAATGACCGAATAGACCGCATTTTCCTGCATCAGAATGCGGTCACCAACCGCAATTGCCAGTGCACCACCAGAGCCACCTTCCCCGGTGACGACAACAATAATCGGTACCTCCAGGAGCGCCATCTCTCGCAGGTTGCGGGCGATTGCCTCTGCTTGGCCCCGTTCCTCAGCACCCACACCAGGATATGCCCCTGGTGTATCAACAAGTGATAGTATAGGGACATTGTAGCGAGCAGCCAGTTCCATAACCCGGAGGGCCTTGCGATAGCCTTCAGGATGTGGCATGCCGAAGTTACGCGCCAGTTTCTCTTTTGTATCCCTACCCTTCTGGTGACCGATAATTGCGAATGGGATGTCGTCAATCTTGCCCAGGCCGGCGACAATTGCTGGGTCATCGCCAAAGGTACGGTCACCATGCAGTTCAACGAATTCGGTAACCATCCTTTCAATATAGTCAAGGGTATAGGGGCGCCGAGGATGGCGGGCGAGTTGGACCCGCTGCCAAGGTGTGAGATTGGAGTAAAGTTTAACCTTCAGTTCTTCAATCTGCCTCTGGAGGCGTGCTATTTCCTGTTGGGCACCAATGGCGGTCACCTCTTCTAAACGGTCAAGGAGTTCCACCAACGGCTGCTCAAAATCGAGCCAGCCTGGAGAAGGGGCAGAGGGCATAAAGTTTAGTAGCCGAAACCGAGGGTGATGCGATGAGCCGAACCGAGGTTGAAGCCCAGTGGCGAGAACGCATAGTCAAGGTGGAAAAGTCCCCGGCTGATACCCAGACCGAAGTTGAGATTATTGGTTCTGTTTGTGAAGTTGTAACCGGCGCGGAAGGAGATTATATCTGCGAGGGTAAATTCGGTTCCAAGGGCGTAGTTAAGTTTCTTAGTGTAAAATAGGTAGGAGCAGTCAATAGCAAGGTTTATCAGATGGCTTCCCAGCGGCAGGTTGTAACCGGCGCCGATATTTGCCCGCGTCGGCAGCCAGAAGATTTCGTAGCTGTACGACATGGTTTTGCCAAAGTCAATAATAGCAGTACCAAGTGTCAGATTTTTGATTGGGTAGAACCGGCAGCCGATATCGCCACCAAACCCGGCGGCTTCACTCTGCATAATTTTGGAATAGAAGTAACGACCACTGATCCCGAAATCGGCAATAGGTGCCAGGCGTCGAGAAAGGTTGAGATAGCCGGTTAAGTCAAGGGGGAAAAATGTTCCCCGTGGTTCTGCGGTTGGTCTTTCATCACGATACTCAAATCTGCCGTTAGCAAAAGTAACAATACCTATTCCGAGGACAAAGTGGCGGAGGTCACGACAGGCAAAGACTGTTTGGTGATGGGTGTCAAGAAGCCACTTGGTATAACCGGCTTGGACCGAAAAGGGCGAAACTCCTGCGCTCGCTGCCGGATTAAAGGCAACCGCCTGGGGACCGAATCCAGTTGCAGTGCCGGTGCCTGCCATCGCTGCCTCGCGGGCGCTGACCGGGATTTGCAGCCAAGCGCAACCAACCTGGCGGGCACCTGATGCACCAGAGGACAGTAGGCAGAGGACAATAGGTAAAATAAATAGTTGCCGGTTCATTCTTCAATTATCTCAACATTAGCCCGAGGCAAAAGGATGCGTTCACCGGTTTCCAGTTCTACCTCGAGGACCCGCACCTTGGCTTCGGTCTCAATTGTCTGGAGTTCAATCGGCAGGGCGGTAACCTTGCCAATCTTGCCAAAGTGGGGCTGGCGGATGATGCGCACCGCCATACCTAAGGAGAGCCCACCTTCTGCCTGGGAAGGTTTTGCCTCCCCGCCAGTGCCGTCGCAAGGGACAATGACCTCTGGGCGGATGACACCCGCACGAATCTGGGTGGCGCCGTTTACCGATGCCATCTTGCCTTCAAGAGAGGCGAGCAGTTCAAAGGTCCTTTTCGCCATCCTCATTTTGCCAAAGCCTTCAGTGACGATTACTGTCAAGCCTTTTCTTTCTGAACCGGTGATGGCAACACCGATATCATAGCCCAAGAATTTTCTTAAGGTTGAATCCTCAATCCCGCCGCCGACAATCGCCCTGGCGCCAACCGCCCGCGCCTTTTCAATAACCTCATAGGTGATGAGTGCACCCGCAATCAAAACCTTGCCCTGGCAATCAGGGGTTATCCTTTCAGGGGTGACAACCTCCTCTGGCGAGGAGGCGATAAGTTTCAATACCCCGCGGGTCTCGCCACCCACTCCAAATATCCCTTGCACCAGGCTGACATCATTGGCGACGACCACCCCCTCCCGTTCAATAACCTCGTCAACTGTACCCTCAATATAGGCGTCAACCTGGACAGGTTGGGGTGGTTCGCGGAGAATAACCTGACCTGTTACTGGTGAGACACTTTCGATGGTGCCGGTTACTGGCGCGCGCACCTCGCTCTTGAACAGACCAAATAGACCTTTGGAACGGGCAATTACCTCATCCTTTTTTACTGGGTCGCCAACATTCTTAACCATAAGATTGGGGATGTCTTCGGGGGGGACACCTAAGAGTCCAGCAACATTTACCGTCTGCACATTTCCCGGAACTTGGGTGCGGGCAACAATATCATCTCCTTTTACTGACTGTCCCTTTTGGACAAGGGTCTCGCCGGGCAGGGGCAAACGCCGGACCTTACGGATGTGGGTCCGGCTGGTAACCTTCAAACCTGGTGTATATGCATGTGCCATACCGAATTATAATAGACAGAGAAAGTGAACTGTCAAGCAAACAAGGGTTAAATGATACTTTTGTACTAACAGCAAAAATCGGATGAGAACGCTTGAACCCAGGGATGGTCCCCTCCACCACTCCGGTATTAGGTTACTGGTGCGGTTTTAAGCCGAAAGCGGCGGTTTAAGTGGTTTAAGTCTATTGTTTTCCAATCTGGTCTGATGCGAAATAAAAATATCTGCCAAAACGGATAAATATTACAGGAGGGAATGGAGCCAGTTAAGGGTTGTTTGGAATTGTTTTAAAAAGGTAGCAGTTGCTCGGAACTTAAGCCTCTGGCGAAGCGGCCAGAAATAACACCCCTAAAAGAGATAGAAAATTAAAATTTTGATTTTATGATGCGATACAATAGGGAAAATATTTGTTAAGTATATGTAATTCAATATGTTAATATGTTTCACCAGCAATTTTTGATTTCATTAAAGTTTTTCTTGACAAAGGCTTCGGTGGGGATATAGTAATGAAAGAAATGAATATGTGGTTAAATATGTGGATTTGTGTGGAAAAGATGGAGGGGTAGAAGGGTGTTGGCAAAGGGCAGGTTTTTTGGTAAGTTTGAGTATACGATTGATGCGAAGGGCAGGCTCGCGGTCCCCGTAGCATTCAGAAAGAAACTCGGACCGGACGAAGACAGTTTTATATTCGTCCCGGGACGATTCCAAACAATAGAAGTCCACCCCTACAATGAATGGAATGACTACGAGGACCGCGTCCTGCGTCATCAACCTGAACATACTGAGGAGGCGCAGCGGTTTTCCATTTTGTTGTATTCCCAGGCAGGTGAGGCGACCTTAGATGTTCAGGGCAGGATTCTTTTGCCAAAGCATCTGCGGGAATGGGCAGGGATTGACAATGAGGTTGTTATTACCGGCGCAGGCAGGTTTTTTCTGATATGGGAGCCGGAACGGTACCGCCGTTTTGTTGCCGAATCCATGCCAAGGTATCAAAAAGACCGGGATGAGGCAACACGGCAGGGCTGGGAAAGGATGAGGGATTTTGGCAGCGGTTCCGGAGATGATAGGTCATGTGCCGGTTCTGGTGAATGAGGTTTGTGAGATTTTTAACCCATGCCTGGGAACCGGCGTCATTGTGGATGCGACGGTTGGTGGGGGTGGGCATACCAGCGCGCTGGTGCGCGCATTTTTGGAAAAAGAGGGAAGCAAAGGAAATCCTGGGGTTCAAATCTTAGGGATTGATTTGGACCCGGAGTCGTTAGCCATCGCCTTTTCGCGGCTGGAGGGTTTTGGCTGTCAGATGATTGATATTGATGCGGGGAGTAAGCGTGGTAGCGCAACCCCATTGGTTTGTTTGGTTAAGGCAAATTATGCAGATATGGCAACTGTTGTGAATCGGCTTGGGTTTAAGCCCATTAAGGGTGTTTTGATGGATTTGGGTATTTCATCAATTCAATTGCAGCCGGAGCGGGGGTTTTCCTTTGATGCTGACGGTCCGTTGGATATGCGATTTGACCGCACCGGTGGAGGAAAGAGCTGTCTTGATATCATTCGGCGCGCGTCCGTGCGGGATTTGGAACGATGGCTGAAGGATTACGGTGATGAGCCAGCGGCAAGGAGAATAGGCAGGCGCATTTACTCTTGGCGCAGGAGGATAAATACGACAAGGGATTTGGCAGATTTGGTTGCCAGTTTGGTACCGGCGCGGCGAAGGCACAGGACGCTCGCCCGGGTGTTTCAGGCGTTAAGGATAGTTGTCAATCGGGAGATTGAGAGTCTCAGGTGTGGGCTGGAGGCGGCGGTGAGAATTCTGGCTCCTGGAGGGAGGCTGGTGGTTATCTGTTATCAGTCGGGTGAGGACCGTTGTGTCAAGGAGATTTTGCGCCGGCATAAGGGGTGTTTGCGGAACTTGACGCCGAAGCCTTTGCGCCCAAGCCTCGGTGAGGTAGGTTTAAATCCGCGAGCGCGCAGTGCGCGCCTGCGGGCGCTGGAGAAGGTTTTATGAGCGGCAGGTGGAGTATCAAGGGTATAATGATAGTGGTGGCGCTTTCTATATTGGCACTCGTGTATCTTTATCAGCACTCCTGTAGTGTGAGAGCGACGCAGAGGCTGTTACTCCTTGAAGAGAATTACCGTCTGGAAGAGGAGCGAGTTGAGAGTCTCCAGGTAGAGGTGGAGCGGTTAAAGAGCTTCTGCCGGCTCGAATCACTTTGGGTGGCAAATCGGGATATGCTCGTTGCGGAGGAGATAACGGCGGTTGAGTCGTTGAGGGTGGCGGCTATGGCACAGGGGAGGTTCGTGGTGCGATGAGGTCGGGGGTGCGGCGGGGAAGGATTTTGGGTCTTGGGATATTTTTGGGCTGGGTGGGTTTATTGATTAGACTCGGTGAGGTGCAGATAGGGAAATGGCGTTATTATCAAGAACGGGCAAAGGGACAGCACTGGATGAGGGTTGAAATTCCCGGTGAGAGGGGTAAAATTTATGATAGAAACGGCAGATTGGTTGCTTTCAATCGTTCCTCTTGTGCGATTAGAATTCACCCTCGTTATGTGCGAGATATGGATACCCTCGCCGAGATTCTATCGGATTTTGGTTTGGGCGGAATGAGGGAAAATCGGCGAGTAATCAGTGCCCACAAAGGGTTTTTTACATTTTGGAAGGGGCTTGAAGCCACTCTCGGTGATTCGTTGCGCAAGGTGTTGACCAAAAGACAATTCAGCAATGCGGTGGTGGTCCAGGATGTTTTTGAGCGAGTCTATCCTTATGGAGAGTTATGCGCTGATATTGTTGGATTTGCAGTGAGTGATGGCGGAAGGGCGGGGCTGGAGTGGGAGTTGGATGGGGTGCTGCGTGGGAAGCCGGGCTGGGTTTTGTTGCAGAAGGATGCGCTGGGCTGGACTTTTCCCTATCCAAGTTATCCGATGAAAAAGGCAATGCCCGGTTTTGATGTGCAGTTAACGATTGATGTTGATATTCAGGAGATATGTTATCGAGCGCTTGAGGATGGGGTGGTGCGGAGCGGTGCCCAACGGGGTTCAGTAGTAGTATTGGATGCCCAGACCGGTGCGATTCTTGCTGCAGTTGATTACCCAGGATACAATCCAGAAAGGTATGCCGAGTTTCCTCCCGAACGGTATAAGTTAGCAGCGGTTGCCGACCAGTTTGAGCCTGGTTCAAGTTTCAAGATTGTTATTTGTGCCGCAAGTCTTGAGGATTCGGCGCTGCATCGTTTTACAGAAAGGCTTTACGATGTTTCGAGGGGTTTTATTGAGATTGGCAGCCATAAGATTAAGGATGTTCATCCTAATGGCGTTCTTTCTTTTGACAGTATCTTCATCCAATCCTCTAATCTTGGCTGTGTGCTTCTTTCTTTTGATGTTAATCCGGAGCTTTATTATTCAGTCGCCCGGGGACTTGGCTTCGGGCAAAAGGTTGATATCGGTTTACCTGATGAGGGCTCCGGTCGCCTGGATAAACCCAAGGCGTTAAAAAACCGACTCAGGTTTGCCACCATTTCCTTTGGTCAAGGGGTGATGGTTACCCTTTTGCAACTTGCCTGCGCGTATCTTTGTGTTGCCAATGACGGCGTCTATCTCAAGCCTTATCTGATACAATCATTAAAAGGTAATGGTCGTACAATCGTCTTAGGTAAAAAGATAGAAGTGAGACGAGCGCTCCATCCCGAGACGGCGGTTCGGATAAAGGATATACTTGAGCGGGTTGTTCGGAACGGGACTGGTAAACTTGCTGCAATTCCTAATACACGGGTGTGTGGCAAAACCGGAACTGCCCAAAAGGTAGAGCCCTGGGGTGGGTATTCCAGCACCCGTTCCTTAATGACTTTTGTGGGGTTTTTCCCGAAAGAAGATCCGAGATATACGATTGCGGTGATGCTTGATGAACCAACTCAGGTTCGTTTTGCCGGGAGTGCTGCCTGTCCAGTCTTCAAAGAGATTGGGGAGAGGCTCCTTCGTCTTGAACAGCTTCGTAGCACTTTTTTTGCAGGAGGTTTTTATGCCCGCAGGTGAGAGGGTAAGGCGGCTCGCAGACCTTATCACTGGCATTCCGTGTGAAATTCGGGGGAAAACTGACATTAATATTAAAGGCATTGCATGCCACTCCTCACAAGTTAAACCTGGTTTTTTGTTTGTCGCTATTGAAGGGTTAACGGTCTCGGGGAGGAACTTCATTGACGAGGCGATTAACCGGGGTGCGGTGGCGGTGGCGACAACCGACGTTCGCGAAGTGAAGAAGACCTGGGTTACAGCGATTCAGACCCAGATGCCCAGACGGTTCCTTGCCCAGGTAGCGAACAGATTCTACGACTTTCCAGCAAGGAGGTTGAATCTAATCGGAGTCACTGGTACTAATGGCAAGACATCCATCTGCTATCTTTTGCGGTCGATCTGCCGGCAATTGGGGTTTGAGCCTGGGTTTATCGGTACGATTGAGTACTGGGATGGTGTCGAGAGAAAACCGGCGGGTCATACAACACCTGAAAGCCTGGAGTTGGTAGAGATGCTTTCCCGGATGGTGGAAAGTAATGTGCCGGTATGCATAAGCGAGGTCTCTTCCCATGCCCTTGAACTGGATCGGGTTTTTGACATTGACTTCAAGGTTGCGGTCTTTACAAACCTCACCCAGGACCATCTTGATTTTCATCGGACAATGGATAACTATCGACGCGCCAAAATGAAACTGTTTGAGTCTCTTACACCCACATCTTGGGCAGTAACGAACATTGATGATCCAACTGGAATGATGATTCCCCGCTTCACCAAAGCCAAAGTAATTGCCTACGGCACAAAGAGAGAATTAGAACCTTTTTTTACCCGCGAGCGCAATGTTAGCGCCTATATCCAGGGAGAGGTCGTCAGAAGCGACTCTTCTGGTCTTGAGTGTCGGGTGCAGATAATAAGGACAGAAGAAATAAATTTCTCTGGGGGAGGTACCGCGTCTTCTCTTGCCTTTCCTGTCGAACTGCGCTTGGTAGGTAGGCATCACCTGATGAATCTCTTGGCAACCGTTGGTGTGGCTTATGCGATGGGTTGGGGTCTGCCCGATGTTCTTACCGGTGTTAACAAACTTGAAATGGTCCCGGGTAGACTCGAAAAGGTTAATACTGGTAAATTGGGTTTCAACCTGTTTGTTGACTACGCACATACACCTGATGCCTTAAAACAGGTTTTAACAACCGTTCATGAGTTCACACATGGACGAGTGATTGTTGTTTTTGGATGCGGTGGTGACCGGGACCGGACAAAAAGACCATTAATGGGGAAAATAGCCGCCCAACTTGCCGATGTTGTTATTATTACCTCTGACAACCCGCGTACAGAAGAGCCGAGGGTAATAATTGAAGAAATCATTCAAGGCATTCCCCAAGAGGTTCGTAGGTCTTCTCACAGTGAACGAGTCATAATCGTGGAGGAGGATAGAGAGAAGGCAATAAGGCAGGCAATTATTTCTGCCCAACCCAGTGATACTGTGGTAATTGCTGGTAAAGGTCATGAGACCTACCAGATTATCGGGGGTGAGAAAAGACATTTTGACGACCGCGAGGTTGCAAAGGGGATAATTGAGAAGATTGTTAAAGCTTCCTCTAATTCAATATCTATCTGAGTTATGCTCTACCACTTTTTGACGCCACTTGCTCGGATATACAGTCCCTTTAATCTTTTTCGCTATATAACCTTCAGGGCGGCAATGGCAGGTGCCGCGGCAATAATCCTCACTCTGATCCTTGGGGCTCCGCTAATCAAACTGGTCAAAAAACTCCAACTCGGTCAAAATATCCGCGAAGAGGTTCCAGAGAGGCACCGGCAAAAGGCAGGGACACCTACAATGGGCGGGGTCTTAATCCTTGTGTCCGCAATCCTTGGCATTCTATTGTTCGGGGACCTAACTAATCAGGGTGTCCAACTTGGTATCGCGCTTCTTGTTCTCCTTGGACTATTGGGTCTATATGATGACTATGTCAAGGTCAAAAAAGGCAAGGCGCGGGGAATCAAAAAACGCACGAAACTTCTGTTTCAACTTATGGTCGCAGCCGGTATCTCTGCGGTCCTTTACTTCTTTCCAAACGACCCATTCTTAAAAACAAAAACTAACTTCCTTTTCTTCAAAAACATCCTCATTGACTTCGGCCCATTTTACATTCCTCTCGTTATCCTCATAATTATCGGGTGCTCCAATGCGGTCAACCTAACTGATGGGTTGGATGGTCTGGCTGCCTCTTTACTCGCGGTGGCGCTTGGCGCCTATGCCTTTCTCTCTTATGTTTCCGGGCACTTCAAAATTGCCCAGTACCTCAACATCCAGTATGTTTCCTTTTCAGGTGAGATGACCGTTTACTGCCTTGCGCTGACCGGCGCCACCCTTGGTTTTCTCTGGTTCAACGCACATCCCGCAGAAATCTTTATGGGCGACACCGGCTCATTACCGCTGGGTGGTGCACTTGCTCTTGCCGCGATTATCTCAAAGCATGAGCTCCTACTGCCTCTTATCGGTGGGGTCTTTCTCCTTGAAGCCGTTTCGGTACTCCTGCAGGTTGTCGTTTTCCACTCCACCGGCGGCAGAAGGCTTTTCAAGATGGCGCCACTTCACCACCACTATGAACTCAAAGGTTGGCAGGAATCGAAGATTGTCACCAGATTTGTCATTATTGCGGTTCTGATGGCGATGGCAGCACTGGCGACATTGAAGGTGCGCTGATGAGGTCAAGTTTAAGGTTTACACCATCAACCTTAAAGATCAGATATGAATGATAAACTCATATCCACCGTCCAAGGAAAACATTTTTTAGTTCTTGGACTTGGGAGGGCAGGCAGAGGGGTAGCCAATGCTTTGCTCCACGCAAATGCCTCGGTTTGGGCATATGACGATAATCAGATGGTGTGGCGAACCCCTGCGGTTAAATCTTTAATTCAACAAGGCTTAAGACCCTTCATCTCAGGCGTTCATCCTCCCCTATCAGGCATTATTACAAGCCCGGGCTTTCCACAAACCCACAAAATTATATCCGAATTCCGAAAGTTAAAGTTAAGAGTGGTTGATGAACTTGATTTTGCCAGCCAGTTTTTGCCCGGTCAAGTGATTGCTATTACTGGCACCAATGGGAAGTCAACTACCGTTGCCCTGATTGCGGCGCTCTTGAAACACGCAGGTGAAAAGGTATTTCTCGGCGGCAACATCCTTCCTGGGAGACCACTCTCAGAGGCGCTACTTCTTCCTCCAAAGGACTACTACTGTGTTGAGGTTTCCTCATTTCAACTTGAGCGCTCAATTTTTCTTGCCCCAAAGATTGCGGTTCTATTGAACATCACCCCTGACCACCTAAACCGGCATAAGACATTTACTGATTATGTGCGCACAAAGGCAAAAATCTTCGCTCGCCAGACTTCTTCGGACTGGGCGGTTCTTAACAGAGATGACACTGTTACCAAAAAAATCTTAAAATCAGTACGAGCCAAGAGAGCTTTCTTTTCGCGCAAACCAACCGGAATGAGGGAGCCGAATTGTGCTTACATAATCCGCGACCATTTCTACTTTGGTGGCGAAAAGATTGCTCCAATAGCAACTATTAACACTGTCCCTGGTCTTCTCCCGCACTTCAACCCTCTGGTTGAAAACGCCCTTGCCGCAATTGTTTGTGCTCGTCTCTGTGGAGTACCCCCTCATCTCATAAGGCAAGGCTTAAAAACCTTCCATCCCTTACAGCACAGGCTGGAACTAGTTAGACAGCTTAATGGGGTTTATTATATCAACAACTCAATGTGTACCAACCCTCAGGCGGGAGTTCGGTCGCTAATGGCTTTTAAAAAGAAGGTCATACTAATATGTGGCGGCAAAGAGAAGAACCTACCGGACACCCCATACCTTCGGGCGATTAAAAAGAAGGCAAAACAGGTGATTCTCTTAGGGGAAAACAGTGACAGGCTTGCCCGTAACCTTATGAAAATGGGGTACCAACGCTGTAAAATCGCTTATACAATGCGTACCGCTGTCCTGGAGGCGTACACCATCGCCCGTCAGGGCGACATCGTCCTATTCTCCCCGGGATATGCCTCCTTTGATATGTTTGTGGACTTCCAAGAACGGGGAAAGGCATTCAAACATGAGGTCAAAAAACTATAACCCTCCACCCGTCGACTTCGGTCATTCAGGTCGAGGTGTCTCGACTTCCGTTATTCCGAGCGAAGCGAAGGCGATTCGAGGGATTTCCTCCATCAGGGCAGGATTCGGGGAGTGGAGAAATCCCTTCGCTCGGGGCAGGCCCCTCCCTCAATCTCCAATTGACTACCCCTTGCTTTTCATCGTAGTAACCCTCGTACTCATCGGACTTATTTTGGTGTATGCCGCTACATACCACTTGGGATTCCGATACTTAAAATGGCAACTTCTCAGGGGACTGGGAGGCCTTTTTGCCCTCTACCTCGGTACAAAAATCAACATCCACCGGCTTGGTCAAAAACCTGTCGCTTGGGTTATCCTCCTTATGACCATTGCCTTAATGGCGCTTACGCTGTTCTTCGGCAAGGTCCTGGGTGTTGCCAGACGGCAGATACTCCTATTTCAACC
This sequence comes from candidate division WOR-3 bacterium, assembly GCA_039801245.1. Taxonomy (NCBI): domain Bacteria; kingdom Pseudomonadati; phylum Caldifarciminota; species Caldifarciminota bacterium. Next base: position 9,835 of record JBDRUF010000004.1, on the reverse strand, counting down.
TCAAGAATTTGCTAAACTCGGTACGCTCATCTACCTTGCCGCCTACTTCTCAGCCCTCAAGGAGGAGAGTATTAGACCTAGCTTTATAAAATCTACCCTCATTCCTGGTTCAGCCGTTGCCACCGTAGCCTGTCTCGTGCTCCTCCAACCCGCTGTTGGTACCAGCCTGTTAATTTCGATATCCGCTCTTGTGGTTTTTTTCCTCGCTGGTGTCAAGTGGCGGTACATGCTTGTAATCTTAAGTATTGCGGGGTTGCTTGGCGCTATTGGTCTGACAACAATGCCCCTTCTTCGTAACACCAGATATCGCTACATCCCAGAACGTTGGGATAAATTCTGGTCTGGTGACCGTTATCATCAGACTCAGGCGCTCATCGCCTTAGGTTCAGGTGGACCATTTGGCAGGGGGCTTGGTGAGGGGAGGCAGAAATATTACTTCATCCCCAAACTTCACAAAGACTTTATCTTCTCTGCGCTCGGGGAGGACTTTGGTTTTTCAGGCTGTTTCTTAGTGATGCTTCTTTATGTGCTTTTCTTCCTTCGATGTCTGCGCGTTGCCGAAAGGGCTACTACCGAATTCGGCATGCTCCTAAGTGGCGGGATAGGCACGATGATAATACTTTATGCCCTTACCCATATTGCGGTCTCATTAAGCATTTTGCCAACGACTGGTCAGCCTTTGCCTTTTATCTCCTATGGAGGCTCGGCACTAACCAGCAATCTCCTTGCGGCTGGTTTAATATTAAATATTTCCCGCTATCAGAATCCTAATCCTCTACCTAAACTTCAACCGTTACCTCTTCGTTTCCGTTCTTGAACTATGAGTCTCCAACTAAAAACTGCAAACTATAAACTAATTTTATGTGCCGGGGGAACCGGTGGGCACATCTTTCCTGGACTTGCGCTTGCCACTGAATTGCGCACCATCGGGGCGCAAATTATTTGGGTAGGCAGGAACTCAGGTCTGGAAAAGGGGATTGCTTCGAAGAATAAGTTCAAATTTCACCCAATTAATGCCTTTCCACTACCCTCAGCGATTAGCAGACTCCCCTCAGCCCTCGCTGGTCTTCTTCAGAGCATAGCACTCATCAATCGCCTTCAGCCTAAAGGGGTGATTGCCACAGGCGCCTATGTCAGCGCGCCGCTTCTCCTCGCGGCAATGATAAAAAAGGTTCCTTTCTATCTTCTTGAACAGAACCGCATACCCGGCAGGGTGGTGAGACTCTTTGCCCCTTATGCCCGCCAAACCTTCCTGACGTTTCCCTTACAATCACACTTTCCCGTTCCTTTCACCGTTGCCGGCACTCCTCTCAGGAAAAGCATCATCCAGAAAGCTAAAGAATTTTCGTATCCCCCCACTCATGGTAGGATTGACAGGACTGTCCTTATACTTGGTGGCAGTCAAGGTGCCCGTCCATTAAACATTGCTGCAATAAAAATGGCAGCGCTCTTAAAAGATCTCCGTTTCATCCTTCTCACCGGCAGGCGTGATTATCATGCACTCAAAAACCTTAACCCACCTTCTAACTGTGAACTCGTCCAATGGACAGACCATCCCGAAGAATTCTACATACAGGCTTCTCTCGCGATCACCCGTGCTGGAGGTCTTGTTCTATCCGAACTTCTCCTTTTCGGCATTCCGCTAGTGGTAATTCCCTTTCCCCATGCTCGTGATAACCACCAGGATGCCAACGCCCGTTACCTTGAATCGAACGGCGCAGCGCTGCGACTCTCCCAGGCGGATCTCTCACGACTCCCAGATATTATTCAGAATCTCGTCTTTGACACACAGAAACTTCTTGAAATGTCAAAGAGGGCGCGCACTCTCGCCCATCCTGATGGTGCGCACACAATTGCTCAAGCGATAATCGCCGACTTATCTCGTAATAACCAAAAATCCAAAGCGGTATGTTCGGTAGGCTAAAACGCATTCATCTTGTAGGCATCGGTGGCGTAGGAATGTCCGGTATCGCGCTCCTATTAAAGGAATTGGGCTTTGAGGTTTCTGGTTCAGACCTAAAAGAGTCCGACATCACTCGTCTACTCGTAACCAAAGGAATCAAGGTCAATATCGGTCATAAAATAGAAAATTGCTTTGATGCAGAGGTGTTGGTCTATTCAACTGCGGTTCCCCAGGATAACCCCGAACTCCAGTATGCTCTTAGCAAAGGAGTCCCGGTAATCAAAAGGGCAGAGATGCTTGCCGAACTGATGCGGCTCAAATTCTCGATCGCCATTTCTGGCAGTCATGGCAAAACCACCACCACCTCCCTTGTTACCCACATCCTTACCCGTGTTGGCTTTGACCCGACTGCAGTAATTGGCGGGAGAATATTAGGCGCCAATGCTGGTGCCCGGGTGGGGAGGTCGGAGTATCTTGTTGCGGAGGCAGACGAGAGCGATCGGTCCTTTGTACTGTTGTATCCATCAATTGCTGTCGTTACCAATATTGAACCCGAGCATCTTGATTATTACCACAATCTCAACGACCTGAAGAAGGAGTTTCTCCGTTTCGTTAACCGTGTTCCCTTTTACGGCACGGTTATCCTCTGCCTTGATTCCCCTGCTGTCCGCCAAATTCGCAGCAGGGTAAAGCGTAGAGTTGTTACTTATGCTCTCGAAACACAGGCAGACCTGACTGTTCGTGACGTTTCTCTTTATCGTTTCAGTTCGGCATTCACCTTGGTCTATCAAGGTAAGGATGTTGGCAGATACAATTTAGGAATGGCAGGGCTCCACAACATTCAGAACGCCTTGGCAGCCATAGCGGTAGGGATGGAATTAGGAATCGACTTTGCGAGAATCGGGCAGGCAATGGCGACATTTGCCGGGGTACATCGCCGTCTCGAGAAAAAAGGGGAGGCGAGAGGAATTGTGGTGTATGACGATTATGGTCACCATCCTACAGAGATTGCGGTTACTATCAAGAGTTTACGTCGCGCCTACCCAGATAACAGAATCATTGTTGTCTTCCAACCCCATCGCTACACCAGGACCAAACTCTTGGCGAATGATTTTGGGACAGCCTTTGATGAGGCAAATGAGGTGGTAATAACAGGAATCTATGCAGCAGCAGAACCGCCGATACCCGGCGTTGACGAAACTTTGATCATTGATGCAATTAAAAGACTTGGCAAAAAAGACCTTATCCTCTATCACGTCCCCGAGTTGCAGGATGTTTTAGATTTTCTTCTCCCACGCCTCAAAGAGAATGATGTAGTGCTAACACTTGGGGCGGGGAGCATTACCCTTCTTGCTGATGAGATATTAGCGAGGCTAAAATGAGACCAGGGGAGTGGTGTTACCGTCTAAAGGAGATTTTAAAGGGAAGCGACTCGTTCGTAGTTCCTGATGAGCCCCTTGCCCAACATACCAGTTTCCGCATAGGGGGTAAAGCAGCATTAATGGTTGTTGTAAATAAGGAGCTGGGTTTAAGAAAAGTTCGTCAGTTCTGTACCGAAAACAGGCTCTTGGTGGAGATTTTAGGGAAAGGGACAAATGTCTTAATTTCCGACCAGGGCATACCTGGGGTGGTGGTGAAACTTGGGGGTGAATTCGGTCTTATTGATGTTCAGGGGGATAAGATAATGGCTGGTGCTGCGGCCAGTCTTGATGATATTAGTGAAATTGCCGAGGCAAACGGGCTTGCCGGTGCGGAATTTTTAGCCGGGATTCCGGGAACAGTGGGGGGAGGACTCGTGACCAATGCCGGGGCGTATGGGAAAAGTCTGTCAGCGATCACCCTTGAGGTAACAGTGATGGATGCTATCGGCAACATCAGGGTGTTGAGGAAAGAAGAGCTCAAAAACCAATACCGCCAGCCAGTTATTCCCGGTGAGTTCTGGGCATTACGGCTGGTTTTGATTCTCTCAAAGGGTGAGACCAAGCCTGTTAAAGCAATTCGAGAAGAGCGCAGGTCAAAACACCCCCCAGAACCATCAGCCGGCTCCTTCTTTAAAAACCCGCCTGGGATCCCTGCGGGAAGATTGATTGAGGAGTGCGGCTTAAAGGGCTTAAGGGTTGGTGATGCCTGTATTTCCGAACTCCATGCCAATTTTATTGTGAACAAAGGTTCTGCCCGTTTTGGCGATGTGTATGAACTGGCGCAGATAGTCAAGGCAGAGGTGGAAGAGAGGACAGGGATTGAGCTGGAGGAGGAGGTCCGGTTTTTGCCGGTCGGTCCAGAAAGGAGGTAATCTTATGGCAAAAATAAAACGTCTTGCCGCGATTGATATTGGTGCAACGAAAATTGCCTGCCTCATTGCGGAGGTGGATGGGATGGGCAAGACCGAGATAAAGGGGTTTGGCACCGCGCCGCCTGATGGTTTCCGGCTTGGGGTGGTCACGAGCCTGGACAAAGCGACCGAATCGGTTGCGGGTGCGATTGGGGAGGCTGAGAGGATGGCGCAGTGCCGCTTTGGTGCCTGTCCGGTGTTTACGAGCATTACCGGCGACCACATCAAGCACCTATCGGGTCTTGGTGCGGTACCCGTGGCGCGTCCCACCCGTGGTATTCAGCCCCGTGATGTCAGTGATGTGATTCGTCAGGCTCAGACCATCCGCTTACCCTCGGACGAGGGGATACTCCATTGCATTCCCACTCAGTTCATTGTTGATGGTCAGAAGGGTGTGCGCAACCCCATTGGGCTTTTTGGGATCCGACTGGAGGTGGAGGCGCTTTTAATCATCGGTGCGGTTACCGCGATTGAGAACACCTACCGGGTCTTAGACAGAATCGGCCTCAAAAACCGTTCTCTCATCCTGGGATCGCTGGCGACATCCTTTGCGGTTTGTGATGAAGAGGAAAAGGATTTGGGTGTAGCGGTTGTTGATATCGGTGGGGTATTGGATATTTCCCTTTATCGAGAAGGGGAGATCAGATTTACCAAGATGCTGCCGGTGGGTGCTCAAAACATCACTAAGGATGTGGCGATTGGTTTGCGGACATCATATCAAGAGGCGGAGGCGGTCAAACGCCAATTCGGGGTGGCGTTGGCCAGTATGATTGAACGGGATGAACCGCTGACAATTGCTGATGCCTCAGGCAGGGGACCAAAACAGGTTTCCCGGCGGCTTTTGGCGTCCATCATTCAGCCACGGGTCGAGGAGCTTTTGAACCTTGCCGACAGTGAGATTCGCAAATCCCAATTGGCTGATGGGCTCTCGAGCGGTGTAATCCTCACCGGTGGGGGCGCGCTCTTGCCTGGGATTGACATCCTTGCTGAGCAGATTTTTGGGATGCCAGTAAAGGTTGGAAGACCAGAACGGGTGAATGGTCCCAAAGAGGTGGTTGCCAACCCGGCGTTTGCCACCGCGGTAGGGCTGATTCGTTGTGCGGTTGAGGGCAGGGCTAACCAGTTTCACCAGTTGCCGCCCCCAAGCTTGGGGCAGCGTCTCTGGGATGAGATTAAAGGCTGGTTTTCATGATTAGTTATTGGTTTTTGAACTACCAACTACTAACTAAAAACTATAAACTATCAAAAAGGAGGCATAGGTGATTGAACCGGTAGAGGAAAGAAACCTCACACGCATCGGCGTGTTTGGGATTGGTGGTGCAGGATGCAATGCGGTTAATCATATGGCTCTTGCCCGCCTGAACGGCGTGGAACTGTTTGCCGTAAACACCGACCTGCAGGCGCTGGGGATGTCCTTGGCCCCCAACAAGATTCAGATTGGCGCCCAGTTGACTGGTGGGCTTGGTTCGGGCGGGGACCCGAAGATTGGCAGGCAGGCGGCAGAGGAGTCAATACAAACACTCCGAGAGAACCTTGCCGGATTTGATATGGTCTTTATTGCCGCGGGCGAAGGTGGTGGGACCGGTACCGGTGCCGCACCCGTTGTTGCCCAGGAGGCAAAACAACAAGGTGCACTGGTTGTTGCGGTTGTCACCCGTCCATTTGAATTTGAGGGTCGCAAGCGACAGGAGAAGGCGCAGGCAGGGATTGATGCCCTCCGTCCAAATGTTGACACCCTGATTGTCATACCGAATCAGCGCATTCTGGAGGTTTATGGTGCCCAGCCCTGTTTTGAGGCGTTCCGGCTCGCAGATGAGGTTCTGTTGCATGCGGTTAGCAGCATCTCAGAGATTGTCACCACCAAGCAACTCATCAACATTGACTTTGCCGATGTGAGAACGGTGATGCGCGAGCGCGGCGGAGCGGTAATGTCTGTCGGCATCGCCAGCGGGGAAGGCAGGGCAACAGAGGCGGCGCACCGGGCTCTGCGTTCACCATTGATTGAGGATGTGTCAATTGAAAGTGCCCGGCGGGTTTTGTTAAACATCTCGGGAGATGAGTCGATGACGCTCAAGGAGGTTGATGAGGCGGCGCAGATTATTTATCACGCCACCAATGGGCAGGCGGATATCAGGATGGGAGCGGCGCGGCTGGACACTCTAAAATCGGCAATGAAGGTAACGATGATTGCCACCGGTCTTAATGAGCCATTGCCCAAACTTGAGGATATTACCGAGTTCATCACCTCAACCGAGCTGATTCCATTGAAACGGCGCTCAGGTGGTAAAGGCGAGCCTTTAATAGACAAATCTGACCTGGAGATACCAACCTTTATCCGCAGGCAGCTGGATTAATTAGGCATAGGTTGAGGTCGAGGCTGAGAATTCTTTCCCTTGACCTATGCCTTAACCTGTTTCTTAATCCAGCGCTGGCGCTCGGCTTCAAGTTGTCTTAAATCCCTTTCGCTTATTCCAGTCGGATAATCGCCGTTAAAGCAGGCGGTGCAGAATTTCCGATTACCATTTTCACCCTGGACACCTTTAGTGAGCCCATCAAATGTCTGATAGATTAAGGCGTCAGCGCCGATAATCTTTTGGATTTCATCCACGGTCCTGCCTTTGGCAATGAACTCCCCGCGGGTCATCATATCAATTCCATAAACGCAAGGGTGACGCAATGGTGGCGCGGTTACTGCCAGATAAACCCGATGGGCACCCGCATCCCTGACCAACTGGACAATCTCCTTTGAGGTTGTACCACGGACGATAGAATCATCAACCAAAAGCACATCCTTACCCTGAATCTGGGATCGGACCGGATTAAGTTTCTGGCGCACCGATGCTGCACGGTTGACCGTTCTTGGTGTGATAAAGGTTCTGGCGATGTAGCGATTTTTTATCAATCCTTCCCTCATCTCCAGACCAAGCACCTTTGCCAGAGCAGCGCCGGCAGGACGGGCGGTATCAGGCACGGGGATCACAATATCAGGCTCCAGACCTGCTCGCTTGACCTCGGCTGCCAGCCTTTCACCAAGGCGGAGCCGGGCAGAATAGACCTCAATGCCGTCTATCACCGAGTCAGGACGGGCAAAATAGACATATTCAAAGATACAGGTGTGCAGGTCACCCTGTTCAATCTGGTGATGATGCAGGTGATGGTGCCGGTCAATAAAGATTACCTCACCCGGATTAATGTCTCGGAAATCATCAAACCCTAAAAGGTCAAGCGCCACACTTTCCGAGGCGATGCAATACTCGTAAATCGGTCTTTTTCTCAATGCGCTTTGGCGCATACTGGTGACATCAGGCTTAATGGAGACCGGGCGTTTGCCGATAACCAACGGTCTTATCCCTTTCGGGTCACGAAAGGCAACTAACCCCTGCTGATGAATCAGGGCGACAACCGAATAGGCACCCTTTGCCCGGCGAAAGACACCCTTGACCGCCTGATAGATGTGCTCCGGTTTGAGCGGTATCGCGCGGGCGCGCTCCAGTTCCAGGGCGAACACATTGAGAATCGGCTCAACATCGCAGAAACTGGACAACTGGCGCAGGTCCTTTGTCTCCAGTTCCTGGCGCAGGTGAAAGTAATTGGTCAGATTCCCGTTGTGCACCATCGCAATACCATAAGGGTGATTCACATAAAATGGCTGGGCGTCCTCGCTTGAGCCCGGTCCGATTGTCGGATACCGGGTATGACCGATGCCAAGTGTGCCGGTCAGCCGGGCAAGGTTCTTCTCATTAAAAACCCGGCTCACCAAGCCGTTTCCCTTCTTCAGATGCAGGGTAACATCAGAGGTCATAATACCGGCAGAATCCTGACCCCGGTGCTGAAGTGCGAGCAGCCCTTCAACCAGTTCTGGTCCAACCTCTTGCTGGTAGTTAAAAAGACCTAAGACACCGCACATAAAACTATTTTAACCACCAATACTTAGAATGCAAATTCAGTTTATATCCCTTTGCCCTCAAAATCGGGGGTGAAATCGGGCGAGGCTGATGAAAGTTCCTGACAGAAGCCCTGTTCAAACCCCAGGCTCTCAAAATAAGCCCTCACCTCAGCATATTCCGATGGCAAGAGGCGCCGGTTCATTCCGGGCAGTTCGCCTGCCCGATAGGTTGGATAATACTGCGCCATCAAACTGATATGGGTATCAACACCAAGGTTCTCCTTAATCCAGGAGAGGATTTTCTTTGAGTCCTCAATCTGACCGGGCAGGACCAGATGTCTGATGATTAGCCCCTGCTGGATTATCCCATTCCGGTCATAAATGTTTCTCCCCACCTGCCGCTTCATCTCCAAAATTGCCTGCGATGCGTATTTAAAATAGTTCGGGGCAGAGGAAAATTTTTGGGCAAGTTCATCAGAAAAGTATTTCAAATCCGGGAGATAGATGGAGACAACACCATCAAAAAGGCGCAGGGTCTCCACCTTCTCATAGCCATTGGAGTTCCAGAGCAAGGGGATTTTCAGTTCCTTTTTTGCCCTCTTTAACACCGGCAGCAGTTGCAGGCTGTAATGGGTTGGGGAGACCAGATTGATGTTGTGTGCGCCCTGCCTTTCAAGATTGAGCATAATCTCCAAAAGCCTTTCCGGGCTCACCCTCTTACCAAACCCCTCCTGGGAGATGTCATAGTTCTGGCAGAACCTGCAGCGCAGGTTGCAATGGGAGAAAAAGATGGTGCCCGAGCCGCGGGTGCCAGAGATGGGCGGCTCCTCCCAGAAATGGAGTTGCGCCTGCGCAATCTCAATCTCGTCGGTTGCCCGGCACCTGCCCGGCTTCACCGCGCGGTCAATATTACACTCAAAAGGACAGGCGTTACAGACCATATATTTATATTACAACAAAGAAATGGGCGGGGCAACTTGCCCCATTCTCATTCCGAGCGCAGCCGATTCTGTCATTTCGAGCTTGTCGAGAAATCCCTTTCTGTCATTCCGCGCTTGCCTCCTCGTCATTCCGACCGAAGCGGAGGAATCCCTTTTCCATTTACGGTCAACGGTCACGGGCACGGACTTAACATCCCTTTTAAGTCAGGGAGAAAGCCGTTAGCCGTGTCCGTTTACCGGCTTCCGCACTTTATAGGGACTTATGAAGTTTGGTAAGCATCATACTTACCCGCTCATACTCACTTTCCAGTTCGTTATACTGCTCTTCTTTAAGATATTTAAGGTCCTTTGCTAATAAAAGCTGATACCTTATCTCGCCACAGGAACCTTTTGCTATACTCACAAAATGTTGAAACTCCCGCTTGCTCACCCGATGGGCACCCTCCATTAGGTTCATCGGAATGGAGACCGCCGCTCGCCTCATCTGCACAGTCAACCCGAACCGTTCGCTCTCAGGGAACCTCTCGGTTAACTTATAGACCTCAAGCGACAACTTATGTGACAACTTAAAAACATCCAGGTCCTCAACTCTCATATAGTCCTCCTTTTCATTTTACGGTCAACGGTCACGGGCACGGACTTAACATCCCTTTTAAGTCAGGGACAGGTTTCAGACGGAAACCAAAGCGGCTTGGGTTGAGGCTTGCGACTGGTTTGGAAGTCGCAATCCCTTTTAAGTCAGGGACAGGTTTCAGACAAATCAATAATGACTC
>JBDRUF010000003.1 GCA_039801245.1 candidate division WOR-3 bacterium | reverse complement strand
TATGACGCCACCCGTGCCCTGAAACTCTTCAAGAGTTACCCCACTGATAAAGGTTTTCCAATTGCCTTGCGGTTATCCGGTTTGGCAAAATGCCATCTCGGTTACGCAGAAGTGGGAAAGGAAGAGATAAAACAGAGTATCCGCCTCTTTCGCAAACTCGGACTAAAGTATGAGTTGGGTCTATCCCTTTTAGCGTCAGCCGAGGCGCTCCTCAGAATCGCTCGGGACTATGAGTATGGGAAAAGCGAGGAATTTAGGATCGAACCTGATGAGTTCCAAGAGGTGGAGAGAAATCTAAATGAAGGATTAACCATCTTTCAGGAGCTTGATGCGAAATTAGAGATTGCCCGAGCCCATCAACTCCTCAACGAGGTCAAAAGGGTATTTGGGGTGGCTCAGCTCAAGGCGGGTGCGCGCAGTGAGTACCTTAAAGTCCTCTACCAAATTAGTGAACTAATTTACTCCGCTATTGAAAAAGAGGACTTTCTGGAACAGGTCCTTGACCGCCTTCTGGCAGTTACCAAGGCGGAAAGGGGGCTTATTTTCCTTCTCAACCGCGACCAGCTTTTCCCGGTCGCTATCCGTGGCACCGAGCGGGCAACGATGGCCGATGCCGAGGCAATTTCCTATTCTATTCTACGGGAGGTGAAGGAACGGAGTGAACCGCTCATCAGCGCCAATGCGCTCACCGACCCCAGATTTAACAGTTACAACAGCGTCGTCTTAAATAAGATTCGCTCTCTCCTGTGTGTCCCGCTAATAGTTGAAGACCGGGTTTTAGGTACTATTTACCTTGACAGCCGCATTACCTCCCACCTCTGGACTGAAGACGACCGTAACTTACTCATCGCGGTTGCCAATCTCCTTGCCACAACCATTGAGCGCTCACTGGCGTTCCAGATGATTCAAGAGGAAGAAGGATTACCGGGTGAAGAGATTTTAATTGACAACGAAAAGGTGGTTCTGGGCAGGTCAAAGGTAATGGGCAATGTCTATCAGGCAATTGACCGCATCGCCCCTACCGATTCCACAGTCCTTTTGACTGGAGAAACCGGGACCGGTAAAGGGGTGTTGGCACAGCTCATTCATCAGCGAAGTAACCGGAGAAACAACAAATTTATTTCGGTCAACTGCAGCACCCTCCCGGAAACACTCTTTGAGTCAGAACTCTTCGGTTACATCCAAGGAAGTTTCACCGGCGCTATTAAAGACAAGGTTGGTATATTTGAGACCGCCAACGGTGGGACCGTCTTTCTCGACGACATCACCAACACCACGCCGCTGATTCAGGCGAAACTTTTGCAGGTATTAGAGGAGAAAATAATCAGAAGGGTTGGTGACACTGAACAAAGAACAGTTGATGTCCGACTGATTTGCGCCACAAACAAAGACCTGATGGAAGAGGTCAAAGCGGGCAGATTTAGAGAAGACCTCTTTTACCGGATAAATGTGGTTACCATTCATGTCCCGCCTCTCCGCGAAAGGACTGAGGATATCCCTATTCTTGCCGATTACTTCTTGCGCCGTTATGCCGTAAAGTTCAAAAAGCCGGTCTTTGGTTTCGAGGATGAGGTCATTTCTGCCTTTATAAGATACAATTGGCCAGGAAATGTCAGGGAACTCCAGAATGCAATAGAAAGAGCGGTGATTTTAACCCCAAACAGAATCCTTACCCTTAAAGATTTTGGACCCCCGTTTAATAAACCTCCCAGCAAAGATGTGACGAAATTCGAAAGGAAAAAGAGGCGCGTCCTGCGCAAAGAGGAGGTAATAGATGCGTTAAAGAAGACAAACGGTAATATCTCCCATGCCGCTAAACTCCTTTCTACCCACAGGCGCACTCTACAAAGGGTTATAAAACGGCTAAATCTCGACCCATCCACTTTCCACCTCCCAGAAGCCGAGTAAACCCCTCCATAACATTATGGAGCCCACCATCTCTGCTAACCCCACCACCATCCTCAAACAAAAAACTTTCCTAACTAACAATCTATTACTATGTCACACCAACATGCGACAAATCCACATATTTTGTTACTTCATTAGGAGATGTAAAATTGAATTAAGTTATTATTTTTCAAATACAAATAAAAAACAACACCTATTATCCCTAATCTCAAAAATAAAGCACATAATTGTCGCATATGATATAACTCTCAATTTAAATTGTACTTACAAAATAGTCGCACTAATAGCGACAAATTTTAACATTATTTCTGTGTCGTTCAGAAAGGTCTCTTATATATAACTATATGAAAAAAATGTACTTATGATTTTAGTATAATGTGGCACAAAAATTGCTTATGTTTGTTAAGCAATGAAAATGCAGATTTTAAATATTAGGCATAAATCAAACACAAAAGGAGGTAAAAATGGACGGACCGTTTGCACCAATCTATCCACCACCTATTCCTGCACCCCCAACAGCATAATTTTGAAAGGATAGGTTTAAGGTTGCCAGCCCGAACCCGGGCTGGCAACCTTCTCAACTAAAACGGGGAGGTCATGGGGAGTAGAGGTATTGAGTTTATAGGTCTTTAACGTTTCTTTTCTTATCTTAATTAATTAAGAGCAATCGTTCTATTAAGAAAAAAGAGGAATGTAGGTTTTATTATAAGGGCAATCTATTTCCTAATGCCTTAATAGCCGTAACCCTCGCACTGGTTGAAACCATGCCCGGACCCGGATCTCCTGTTGATTGATGCGCAACTGCGTAACCTTAACAATGCAGTAATAGCCATCAACGGTGCAGAGCCCGAAACAGACACCAGCAGCATTCAGCCTCACCGCCTTCTGATAAACACTATCTCCAGCCGGCGGCACCGGACCCTGCTCGTCGGAAAGCAATGCCAAGGGTGTGTTGTGCCAGGGACCAGGTGGCACAGCCCCTCCGGTATCAAAGACAGCGGTATCAGGGCTTGCCGCATAATATATCGGCCCATTGGAACCAACCGCAAAATCGGTGCAGTACCAGTCAACACTGCTGCAGTAAATAGTATCGAGCATCGGATAGGCATAGGCAATGCCCATATCCCGGTTCCAGCCGCAACCGCAGGCAGCACCAGTGGAAAGTTCATTAACAGTCACACTGCCGGTCTGAATCGGCACAGTCGAAAGCAAAACAGTATCCTCGTAAGCGGTAGCACCGAAAACCGCGGCAATCTTGTAGGTGCCGGTCAAGCCATGAGGGTTGTGCTCAAAAACATAGCCAAGGGTTTCGGCAATGACAGAAAACCCTGTGCCACCCACCTGTTTGAACATCAACCGGTAAAAGTTTGGCTCCCCCTCTAAGGGCGGTTCCCACAAAAGCCGCACCGTTGTATCAGTTGCCGCTTCCAGCCTGAATCCGGTTGGTGGTCCGCCCGGGATTGCGAAAACTGTAACGAGCAAGGTGTCTGACCAGGATGTCATCTGCAACCGGCTGTCCCGCGCCCTGACCGCAATCCCATAGCAACCAGCAGTATCAAAGCAATGATTCACCCGTAGATAGGAGTCGCTCGGCACCGGCCCGCGCCAGTCATCAACCACCCCGCCCCAGTCAACCTGAAACCAGAGGCTGTCATTCTGCGGATGAGATGCCCGGAACCGAAACTCATAACTGACACCGGTGGTGCAGACCGATGGACCTTCAGGTTTCTGCGGCGCATTTGGTGGTAGAAACTTTATAATTACATTCCAGTCCTCGCTCCAGCCCGACTCCTTCAACTCCGGGTCCCTTGCCATTGCACGGATAACATAAACACCGGTATCGGTATAGATATGCTCGCGCCTAACCGGCTGCCCGCTGAGATAAAAAGAAGACCAGTCAACACTGGATGTGTCACCCCAGGAAATCTTATAAGAAACCTCCTTTCCCTCCGGGTCGGTTGCGACAACATTAAATACAAGCCTTTCACCTGGGCGCCCGCTTACCGGACCACTCAACTCTGGCACACTTGGCGGCTTATTACGCCCGCACAAGGCAAATAGGAAAACAAGGGCAAAAACCAGGACGCCCTTTCTCATCTTAACTCCTTTCCAAACCCGGACCCAACTGCTGAAATAAAAAGTGGCAGAAAAACATCACATAACTCCTGAACTCAGAAGTATAATATCTATAGCAAGCCAATTGTCAAGTATTAACCGGTGCTTTTTGCTCTCCTTGACTTTTAAAATTTGTATTATAATATTGTGTCAATGCAGGACCGGCATCTCAATCTTTTCTACTCCTACAACCTGAGCGAAGATGCCGAACTTAAAGAAAACAACCTCACCCGTGCCTTTATCCAGACCCTGCGTATACTTTCAGGGGAAAACCGCCAAAATTTCCTCAAGGAGCTTTTTGGCAAACTCCCTGAATATGACTATCCAAATGCCGGATTCGCTCTCCAGGGCAATATTGAAACAAATATCCCTAAAAACTGCCGCAACAAATATCTTGTTACTATCGCAACCAATCCACCAGAAGAAGAGAAAAAGGAAACAAAAGATATAAACGCTGAAGGCGGTTCTTCGCCCGATGCCTGGATATATAAAGAGCAAGATTATTGCTTTCTGATTGAGTGCAAAAGGGGCGGGAATCCGGTGATTGAAGAACAGATAATTAAACACGCGAAGAATTACTTCGGGTTTAATGATAACGAGCTAAAGGAAAAAAGGCTGGATTTAACCTGGGGTGAGGTTCTCTGGGTAATAGAAAAGTTCGTCAGCGATTTTCCCAAGGAACGGATATACAACACTAATGAGCAGGAGCGGTATGTCCTTGAAAATTTCCGGGACTTTCTTGGCTTTTACGGTTACCGTATTTTCAAGGGGTTTGATTTTGAACAAATAACTGAATGCCCAGACTGGCAGATTTATGTGCCCGCATTTGCCGGGATTGATTTCAAAAACATACCAAACCCGCCTGATTTCAGGTTGGGAATAGATAAAGGCGGCAAAAATGATTAGCGGAATGGATGAGCACAAAGTAAACAATTTTTATAAAACCTATAGATGGTTCGACCAATTGTTCAAGGACATCCACGGCTTATTAACTGTAATAAGTAACCGTTATAAGGTGAAAGTATCGGATCTTTACTACCAGAGCAAGTCTGTAGGTCCGCCCTTACTCCCCGACCCATATTATTGTGCTTTTAAACTTAAAGAAAAACCAGAGTGGATAGTAGGTTTAGTGTGTATATTGTGTCCAGATAGGGCTACAGAGTTCTACAACGATACCCTAAAGAATATAATAACAGAACCTGCTGTGATAGTGATTGCGAGCCATCTCCGCACCCCGAGACCAGCAAAACATCATTATGCTTACTATGTAGTAATAAATAATAAACGCTTTATTGATAATTTTGTTGTAAATGATAATACCACCTTTTCTGGTCGGTATACAGACACCGGCGATTTAACAGGTGGTGATTTCAAAGGCTTTGTCGTTCCGCTCTATGCGTTCAGCCGGCAGAAACTTGAAGAGAGAGCAAAAGAAGAAAACATCGGACTGGAACAGGCGCTGAACAAAACCATTGAAGAGTTAATTGTTAATCCGCTTAATAAGTTATTAGGACTTTAGTCCAACCAGAAGTCGCTTCTCAGTGCATCATAATGCCCAGTGAAAAGGACAAAGTGCTGAGCCAGTTTGAGGTGTAGCCGTCACCCGGATTTTGCGGCTTTTTCTGGGTTCCTTCGGCACCACCACCGATATAACGCAGGTTGACAAACCCATCAAGAAAGTTGTTCACCCGCGCACCCAGCCTGACCGAGCCATCAAGGATCGCACCCTTGAAGGAGTTTTCCACATTGGTTGAACCGGTGACACCCGCACCCTGCGCATAAAAGCCATCAATCTCCGAGCCAAACCAGAGCCAGTTGTTTAGCGGCAGTTTCAGCCTTGCCTTGACAATCGGCACCGGTCCCAAATTCTGATACACCCGCTGCCTTTCGCCATCAGCCGTGGCAAAGACAATGCTGGCGTTGCGCAACTGCAGAGAAAGACCGATAGCCAGTTCCCTTTCTGCGAGCGCCCAGAGGTCATAAAGCCAGGACACCCGGTAGAAGTCAAACCCGTAGCGCAGATTCATCGGTGTTCCCGGCAGGAATGTGTCGGTGTCAAGGACAAGGGTATCGGTCAGGGTTGCGGCGGTGCGCAAATCAAGCGGCTGATAAAGCCCGATAAATGTGTGCCGCGGCATAAGGTGCAACTCCAATGAATAGCGCTCAAATGGAAAGAGGATGTTCTGGCTGCCGTTTTTGACATAATCAAAACTGGTCCCCTCCCTGCCGAACTTGATGTGATGCACCTCAACGCCGATTGCGCCGGTCTCAATCACGCCCCGCAACTCATAGCGGTGGCGCGGATTGTTGATCTGTGCGCCCGCTGACAAAAAGAGCAGGCTGATTAAAACCATCACTATCATTTTCCTCATCTTTCCTCCTGATTTATGTTTTCAAACCTTACCGACCCGTGTTTTTCTTGCCAAGTTTGACAAGCAGATAAAATTCTCGCCCTCCCCTCCATTTTAACCCTGCTTCACCCCAAGTCAAAGAAAATACCGCTCCCCTCCATTAAGAGCCAGAAAATGGCAAAAATTAACGCCACAATCTTCGATTTTGCGCAGGGCTGTTTGCTAACTTCTAAACTGGCAATGGGTTGAAGAGTTGCACCTGGTTTTATTTTTCCTTTCCGGGCAGGTCCACCCCACCACCCCCATTATCACCCTGATTTTCTCATGAAATTTAGAGTGGAATCTGAAAATAAATCCATAAGATTACCACCACCCTCGGCTTGAACCTCTACTTTTAGTCCGGCTGCAAAATGCTGTCGGCTCCTGCCTTTGGTGGGAGCCGAACTTTTTATTTTTAGTTTCCTTGACAGCAGTAAAACAGAACAGGATAATTAAATGTGAATAACCCTTTCAAGGAACTTGAAATCAAAGGCGTCTTTCTTGCCCGCGCAGAAATCCATTCTGACACCCGGGGCTGGCTCTGCGAGACCTTTCGCGCTGACTGGCTTGCCGGTTTGGGTCTGGAGAGGTTGCAGCCGGCAATGGGCTATGTCTCATTAACCAATCCCGGGGTTGCCCGCGGTCCGCATGACCACAGATTCCAGACCGACTGCTTTGCCTTTATTGGACCCTCAGACTTCAAAATCTACCTCTGGGACAATCGCCCGGATTCACCCAGTTTTCAGACCCATCTCCAACTTGTCCTGGGCGCAAGCGCACCCGGAATTCTGATTGTCCCGCCCGGTGTTGTCCACGGTTATAAAAACATCGGCAATGAGCCCGGATTGGTTCACAACTTTCCTGACAAACTCTTCCGCGGCTGGAACCGCACCGAGGCGGTTGATGAAATCCGCTATGAGGATGACCCCAACAGCCCTTTTCGGATTGATTTTTAGTTGCTAACCCTTGACTGCGACTTGATTCGGGCTATTCTATGCCGATGAGTGTCGCCCTACAATCAGACTTCTCCTCCCAGGTCCTTGACTGCGGGATTGAGGCGATTGACCCTTTGGAGATAGAAAGGCTGCGCCGCATCAAGAGCGCCAAAGAGCCCGATTCCGGTTTAAGTGCTGAGGAACTCCTCACCCGCCTTGGTCTTATTTCTCCTGAAGGCAAAATAAAGGCTGCTGGCCTTCTGCTTCTGGGCAAGGAGGAGTTTCTGCGCAAAATGATTCCCGGTCACAGCGCCATCTTTCTGCATATGAAAAATGATGTTGAATACGACCGCCGGCTTGACTCCTTTAAACCGCTCCTGGCGATGCTGGATGAGTTCAGTGCCTCGGTTGAACCGCACAACCGCATCTTCACCCTCAAGTTCGGGCTTTTTCACTTTGAGATTTTTGACTTTCCGCCCGAGGTTTACCGCGAGGCGCTCCTCAACGCCTTTACCCATCGCGACTACTCAATCCAGAGCCCGGTTTATCTCCGCCTTTTTCCGGAAAGGCTTGAGGTCTCATCCCCGGGTGGCTTTATCTCTGATGTCACCCCGGAAAACATCGTCGGTCATGAGCCCATCAGCCGCAACCCCTTTCTTGCTGAGGTCCTTGAACGCATCCGGCTCGTGGAAAGGGCGGGAATGGGTGTCAAAAGGATGTTTCAGATTCTTCTCTCCTATGGCAAGGAGCCACCAACCTATGAAGCCGGTGCAGATTATGTCCGGGTAACAATCCGTTCCGGTCGTGCCGAAGGCAAACTTGATGAAAACTTTGCCCGCTTTGTTGTCCGCTGCCAGCAGGAGGGCCGGGAACTGAAACTGCCCGACCTCTTGATTCTCAACTGGCTCAAGCGTAACCGCGAGGTTGATGTTACCGAAGCCAAGACCATTTTGGGCAGAAGCGAGAAGGAGGCGCACGAGGTCTTAAGTTCAATGGTCAACCGCGGGCTCTTGGAGCAGTTTGGCGAGAAAAAGGGCAGGGTTTACCGGCTCTCTAAAAGGGTCTATGCCCAGTTGCGCAAATCGGTGAGCTATTACCCCTTCCGCCGTGCCGAATCTGCCTATGCGGAAAGCACGATTATCAACTACCTTGAGGAGCTGACCGGTCCTGATGAGGAGCGGTTCATCACCAACGAGATTGTCCGCACCCTTTTGCGCGTCTCACCCCATCAGGCAGGCTACATCCTTGCCGGGCTGGTCAAAAAGGGCAAACTCACCCTTAAAGGCAAAGGCAGGGCAGCCCGCTACTACAAATCGGCTTGATTTTGCACCACCCTGCCACCGAACCTGGTCAAGAAAATATTTAAGGCAGAAAGACCTTCAACTCTCCTTCTTTTTATTCACTTAGCAGGCGCCAGATGAGCGCGGCAAGAACACCACCGACAAGGGGTGCAAGGATAAACAGCCAGACCTGTTGAAGTGCTGGACCGCCGACAATCAGGGCTGGTCCAAGGCTGCGCGCCGGATTCACCGATGTCCCGGTAATCGGAATGCCAACAAGATGGATAAAGGTGAGCGCAAGACCGATTGCCACGCCGGCAAACCCAGCCGGTGCCTTTTCGCTCGTTGCGCCCAACACCACCAAGACAAAGAGCGTGGTGAGGATAACCTCAGCGTCCAGCGCCGCCACCAAAGAATAACCACCGGGCGAATGTGCACCGAAACCGTTCTGACCCAGACCGTTAACACTAAGCGAATAATCCGGCAGAGTGCTGGCAATGGCAAAAAGGACAATCGCACCAAGAATCGCACCGATACACTGGGCGATGATATAGGCAATCGTCTCGGTAAACTTCTGCTTGCCGGCAACGAGCATCGCCACTGATATTGCCGGATTGATATGACAGCCGGAAATCGGTCCGATAGCATAGACCATCGCCAGGACCGCCAACCCGAACGCCAGCGAGATACCGGCAAACCCGATATGACTGCCGGCAATCACCGCGCTGCCGCAGCCGATGAAAACCAGACAGAATGTGCCGATGAGTTCGGCAAGCCATCTTCTCCAGGCTTTCTGGCTCATTGTGCCTCCTTTTTGGTTTTATGCCTCGCCATAGATGGGGCTCAATTGAACTATAACACCAATTTGCGCTAATTGCAATTTAAACCAGAGAGGTTCAAAGGTCTTTTTGCTTTTGGCTATCAAACACCTCCTGCCTGATTTTCTCCAAAACAATGGGGTTAAGACCGCGTGCTGACCATTTTGCCAGAAGCACATCTGCCGCCATTTGAAAACTCCTGCCGCTAATCCCCTTTCTTTTTAATGCAAAAAGTTGCCGGGCAAAATCAAGATAGGGGACATAGAGCGCGCTCTGAATCCCGGATTGGTTCAGAACCTGCCTTGTCTGGTCTTCCATTGCCAGCAAATCCACCATCGCCCGGGCATAATTCTTCGCCATCTCATCATACACCGCCTCAAGGGTTTGTTTTGCCCTTGCCGGCGTAAACTTTTTCAGCCATCTCTTCACCATTTTATCTAAATCTGCCATAATATTACTCCTTTCATTGCCTTCTATACATTAAGAGCCCAAAAATTAAAAAAATTAACGCCAGACCTCTGCCCACTTTTGGTTTATTTGTGATAAAATACGACTCTTCATACTGTTAGCGATTTGAACTCCAATCCAAGTTTTTACCGGGGGAGTGACCCGGAGAGTCAAATCGGGGTTGGATTCGGATGAAAACACATTCAGGGGCTGGCATCTGAAAAACTCCCCTAATTTGATTGACCGGTCTAAATCAGGGTGTAAACTGAACTGTTATGGCAAAAACCAATCCGGCTCATTATCAAAAACTCCATCAACAATCACTGGTGATCGATATGCACTGCGACTCCATCTTAAGGCATATTGAGAAAAATGAGGACATCAGTAAAAACACCAAGGGGCATCTTGACCTTCCGAAGATGATAAAGGGTGGTTTGAAAGCCCAGGTCTTTGCCATCTTTCCTGACCCGAAAAAGATTAAGCCCGGTGAGTATGAGCGGTTTGTCCTCAATGCGGTCAGGGCAATCAAAAACTTCTGCAAGGAAAATTCTGATAAGGTTGGTCTTGCCCTTTCACCCGCAGGTCTGAAACGGATTGTCAACTCCAAGAGAATCGGAATTATCATCGGCGTTGAAGGTGGGCATGCACTTGAAGGCAATCTTGCCCGGCTGTTTCATTTCTGGCGCGCAGGGGTAAGGATTCTCACCATCACCTGGTGCAACTCCAATGAACTTGCCGACGCCTCCTGGGACAGAAAAAAGCCGCACAACGGGATTTCTGAATTGGGCAGAAGGGCGATAAGGATAATGAACCGCTTGGGAATGATTGTTGATGTCTCCCACTCCTCAGAGCGGTCATTTTACCAGATTGTTCAAGCAAGCCGGGCACCGGTCATCGCCTCCCATTCCGGTGTCTACGCATTAAGGAGACACAACCGCAACCTGAAACTGAACCAGTTGCAGGCTTTAAAGGAAAGACGCGGCTTGATGGGACAGGCTTTTCTGCCCGGATTTCTCAAGCCACTTCCCAAGAAGGCAAGCATTGATGATGTGGTAAAATCAATTGACTTTGTTGTCCAGCGGTTCGGACCGGACATTATTGGTCTGGGCTCGGACTTTGACGGCTTCTCCGGCAGGCTCAAGGGGCTTGAGGATGCCAGTATGCTGCCGGAAATTACCAGAAGGCTGATTGATTTGGGCTATAAAGACGGTGATATTAAAGGGATTCTTGGACTTAACTTTTTGCGTGTCTGGGAAAATGTCTGGCAGAAAAGGGGCTGAATCCTTTGACATTTGCATCCGGCAGGAGATAATTTAAAATTATAAAATGTCTGCAAATCCAAACCCTGATAAAAAGGAGGATTCGTGAAGTTTTTTTGTGCTGTTATCCTGATGGCAGGGGTCTGCCTTGCCGGTGTTGTTAATCTCCCGATTACAATCTCACCCGAACAGGTGAGTGTGGTAAGTTATGATGGCTGGTCGGTGGTGAAATTGAACCTTGACCAGAATGGTATGGTCTGTGTAACAACAACCGCACCGGGTGAGCCGCTTTTGCCGGTTATCTCAGGAAATGTCCTGATTCCGCCCGATGCCAAATTAAAAAGGGTTGTTTTGAAAAATGTCCATTGGCAGGAGATCGCAACCGGCTTAAGCCTCTATCCCTGTCAGCCAATGAGACCTGTTTCCCAGTTTAACTCCGTTCCCTTTGTTCAACCCAAACCCGAGATTTATCAGAGTGATGTTCCCTATCCGGCAGAGGTTCTGAACCCGGTTCCCGCAGGAACAAAGTCGGGCTTCAGGATTGCCGGCCTTCTCTTCTGCCCTTTCCAATACTATCCCCAATCAGGCAGGCTCCTCTTGGCAACAGGTGCAGAAATTGAAGTTGAATATGATGAGAATGCCGCACCGGCTAATGTTTTGACTCTGGGACAGTTTGAGGCTTTCAAGGAGGATGTTCACCATTTAGTGGTGAACAATAATGACTTAAACCGCTTTTCACCAATTGTTGCCGAACTTGACCAGGAGGAACTGGATGTGGCTATTGTAACATCATCCGCACTCGTCAGTGCCGTTGCCCCGTTTGCCGACTATCTCCAGCGCAAGGGCTATTTTACCGAGGTGATGCCAACCGAGACCATCTATGCCCGCTATTCCGGCAGGGACAACCCTGAAAAAATCAGAAACTTCTTAAAGGACTGTTACGCCCACCGGGGCTTGAAATATGTTATCTTGGCCGGTGATGTCCAGCATGTTCCCTGCCGCTATGGCTATCTTCCCTATTCACCTTACAATGTCCCGGCAGACCTCTATTATTCAGATTTGGATGGCACCTGGGATGCGAACAACAACAGCCAGTTCGGCGAGTATGACTACACCAATTTCAATCCCGACTCGGTTGACCTCTATTCTGACATTGTTGTTGGCAGGTTACCTTTTGACGACTCATCCAACTGCGCCAACTTCTTAAAAAAGGACTCGCTTTATGAGCGCCACCCTGACACCACCTATCTGCACAATGTCCTTCTCCCCTTTGAGGGGCTCTGGACAAACATTGACTACTACGGCAGAATTGTGAACAAAAACATTGCCATTGCCCTCTCGGAGATGGCAAACTGGCTCGTGGATTCGGTCTATAATATGACCCCGACCCAGTGTGTAACGAGCATCAACTCCGGCAGGCACCTCTTCCACTTTGCCGGTCATGGCTCAACCAGCGCCTTCGGCTCAACATTCTCCACCTCCAATCTCTCATCCTTGACCAATGTCAATATGCCCTGCATCGTCAACTCCATGGCTTGTGACTGCGGCAACTTTGACCAGTATGACTGCCTTGGCGAACAGTTTGTCAACGCCACCAATGGCGGTGCGGTCTCCACCTGCCTTAATGCCCGTTATGGCTGGGGTGCCCCACCAAATATGGGACCATCAGAAAACCTCTGTATGGAGTTCTATAATAACTATGTGAAGGGCTTTAATCAGGGAAGAGCCTATGCCCTTGCCAAAGACTTTTTACGCAACGCCGCCTTCAGCCAGATGACCTATCGCTGGTCGCTTTATGACTGGACACTTCAGGGTGACCCGACAATGCTTATGTGGCGGACAATCCCAAAGGAACTTGTGGTCACCTGCCCGGACACAATTGAAGCAAAACCGCAGGTTTTGACCGTTGAGGTTAACTATGAAGGTTATCAGCCGGCTGCAGGGGCAAGGGTGGCAATCCTGCATCAGAATCAGCTTCTTGGTCGGGCATTAACTAACTCCTTGGGCATAGCAAAGGTTTGCCTGAGCGCGATTGAGGACACTCAGACATTAACCCTTTCCATAACCGCTCAGGACGGCGCCCCTTATGAAAAAAACATCTACACCCAGACCGGTGGTGCAAGCCCATTGGTTGTCTATGACCATCACTGGGTTGATGACGAGAATGGCAGACTTGACCCGAATGAGGAGTCAGACCTTTATATTGTTGTTATCAACAAGGGCAACCTGTCAAGCACAAACACCATCGGTCTTCTGCGCACCAGTTCTCCCTATCTGACAATATTGGACTCAATCAGCCATTACGACTCCCTTGGAATTGGCGACACCTCTCAGGGTGATGCCTACTGTGTCAGGGTAAACAGCAACTGCCCGCACGGTCAAACGGTGGAAATGAACCTGCTTGTCAGTTCCAGTTTCGGCTCCTATGAATCGCAGTTTGAAATGGTAATCGGGATGCCCTATGCCAGAAGCGGCATCTGGGCGGTCCATGACACCGCTGACTTTGTGATTGGCGTCTGCGCGAATGGCGGGATTGGCACAACCACCTGGCGGGGTCAGGGTCTTGGCTTCATCTATCCAAAAAGCAGGCAATGGTCATCATCAGCGATGATGCACGGCTCATTTCTCTTGGGCGTTGCCCAACCCGACACCTTCTGGCTCGCAGACAACTATTACGGCACACCCTGGCAGGTTACATCCCAGGATTTTGCCATCGTGGAATCATTAAGACCGGTCATTAACCCTGAACTTGGTGACCAGGAGTATGTGTGCGTGTTCTCAGATGCCCGTCATCCCGAGCCCAAAGGCATCACCGTTACCCAGCGCTCGTTTGTCAGTGCCCAGACCCAGCACAAGGACTTCATCGTCCTTGAGTACCGGATTCACAACAACGACACCGCTGAAATCTCCGGCCTCTGGGCTGGTATTGCCTGCGACTTCAGAACCGCACCCTGGAACTCCCTTGACCAGTACGACTATGCCGGCACCGACTCTGCCCGCACCCTTGCCTATATCAAAGCCTCACCCGAAACCCTTGCACTCGGTGTCAGACCCATCTACCCATTAGAGTCTGGTGGCTTTGCAAACTGCATCAATCACACAACCTATATCAACGACGGGTTTACCAAGAGTGAAAAGATGATGTTTCTTGACGGCAGACTCCGTTCAACAACCGGTACAACTCAAGGCAACTGGCATGCCCTTGTCTCCTCAGGACCCTATACCATCCCTGCCGGCGACAGCCAGATTGTTGCCTTTGTCATCTGTGGCGGCAGGACTTTCAACCAGATGGCAGCCAGTTCAGACAGCGCATTTAACTGGTACGAACCGCAGGTGGGTATTGTTGAGGAAAAGGCAAAGGTTACTAGCATCGGCTCAATTGCAATCAGACCCAAACTTTTTAACCGCAAGGTGACAATTCACTACACGCTCAATAAAATCCAGCCGCTCTTTGTTACTGTCCGCGATGTTACCGGCAGAATCGTCGACCAGTTTGAACTGCCGGTCTCAAACCTTTCCGGCGCTTTTACCTACCAGCCCCAAAATAGCCAAAATGGTGTCCTTTTCATCGCCGTTGGCCAAAAGGTAGAAAAGGTGGTGCGGATTCACTGATATGCACCAATAA
This sequence comes from candidate division WOR-3 bacterium, assembly GCA_039801245.1. Classification (NCBI taxonomy): domain Bacteria; kingdom Pseudomonadati; phylum Caldifarciminota; species Caldifarciminota bacterium. The sequence goes on along the minus strand of JBDRUF010000003.1, from coordinate 47,830 downwards.
CTATTCTTGACACCTTCTGGTAGTTAGCCAAACTTCACTAATAGTGAACAGCCAATCCCTTGCCGACTGGTTACGCAACCGTCGGGGTATGGCATTGGTCCTGACGGCTGTTGCTCTCGTTAATCTCATCCTCTACCTACCGACGCTCAGATTCGACTTTGTCTGGGATGATAACCTGTTGATTGTGAACAACCGCCTCCTCCAGGAATCCAGTTTCGCGCAGATTTTTACCCGTGGCTACTGGGCAGGGGTCGAAGAGGTGGAAGAAGGTCCTGTTGCCGCCTATTACCGCCCAATTGCCACCCTTTCATTCTGGCTCGATTGGAAGCTTGCCGGTTTAAGCCCCCTTTACTTCCACCTCATCAATCTCGTTATTGCCACTGCTGCCGCTATCTTTGGGGCACTGATTGTCTGGGAATTACTTCATTCTGCGGTCTGGGCATTTATTGCCGGCACCATTTTTGCCACCCATCCCGCCCATGTTGAGGCGGTGGCTTATATTTCTGGACGCACCGACCTGTTGGCAACGCTCTTTTTGGGCTTTGCGTCCTTTGCCCTGCTGCGATCGTTCCGTAAAAAAAATCGGCTCTGGTGGCTTGTCCTCCCAACCTGTTTTGCACTTGCCCTCTTAAGTAAGGAAACCGCGATACTTTTCCCACTCCTGGTTTCCTTTACTCCACTTTTTATCCAGAGTCGACCTCAAAAACAATACTGGCTTCTTGTCCTGATTCTAATAGCGATTGCCCTCGCTTACCTTTATCTCCGCCAGCTACTCTTTAACACCTTTCTCCCATTACCAACCACCTTAACCGCATTTAACCTCTTGAACATTGCCAATACCTTTGGCTATTACATCAGGATGTTTTTTGTCCCGTTTACCCACTATGCCCGGATTCCTCCTGACCCTAATTTCCTCGAACTTTCCAATCACTTTATTTGGGCACTCTTGTTTCTGATTTCTGTGCCTCTTGCTGCCCTGCGCCGCCGTTTCCAGATCGCTCTCTGGCCATATACCTGGACTACCATCTTTCTCCTGCCAGTGATTAATATCTTTCCCCTTGGTCTCCAGGCGGCAGAAAGACTACTCTTTTTGCCTTCAGTTGGTCTGATTGCACTGGTTATTGTTATCCTCTCCCGGCTCCTTGTTGCCCATCACCGCATCAGAGAGGTGGTTGGAACCCTGCTTCTGATAGCGGCAATTGCCTTCGGGTTCAATACTAAAAAACGGCTCGGGGTCTGGCGCAATGAAGTAACACTTTTCTCAGCAATGGTAAACGAGGCGCCAAAAGCACCAACCGCCTACTACCACCTTGCGCGGGCACTTAGCCCAACCCTCCCGGACTCCGCGATAAAACTTTACAACCGGGCGATTCTCCTTGATCAGGGCTTCGCCCGCGCCCATATCAACATCGCGGTTCTCTACACCAACAAAGGCGACTTTCGCCGTGCGCTTCACCACCTCCGGCTTGCCAACGAACTCCAGCCAAACTCCCCGCTAATCCATACCCACCTGACCTATACCTTTCTCCTTGCTGGTGAGATAGACAGCGCCCTTCTTGCCCTTCAGCGGGCATCACCCCCCGACTCCACCCTACTTCAACCCCTCACCTCCACACCCAACCAAGCCCTCCTGTTCAGCCGCTTGGGCACAATACCCCTCTCCCTTGGTGACACCGCCGCCGCCTCGACCTGTTACCAAAAGGCGCTCCAACTTGACTCCAACTGCCTACCCGCGCTCTACAACCTTGCACTCATTGCCCTTGCGCGCAAAGACACGGCAAAAGCGCTCCAATTACTCACCCGTGCTAAGAAAATCCAGCCGCACATCCAACAACTACCAGAACTCCAGCCCCTTCTCCGCACAAACAGGGATTAAACTCCGAATTAATCCCGGTATCTCGCCGCAATCGGAAACCGCCTGCCGGTCCCAAAAGCCCTGCTTGTTACCCTTAAAACCACCGGGGCCTGCCGCCTCTTATACTCCATCCTTGCCACCTGAGAAACAACCCAATCCACAACATCTTTTTTAAACCCCTTTTTGACAATCTCCTCTGGTGAAAGCCCCTCCTCAATATAATGCTCAAGGATTGGGTCAAGAATCTCATATGGCGGCAGCGTATCCTGGTCCCGCTGGTTTGGCTTCAGTTCTGCTGAAGGCGGCTTTTTAATAATTGCCATTGGTATTATTTCCTTCTCACGGTTAATATATCCAGCAAGCTGGTAAACCATCATCTTCGGCACATCACCTAAAACCGCCAGACCACCGCTCATATCACCATAAAGGGTGCAATAACCAACCGCCAGCTCGCTCTTATTCCCGGTTGTCAGGACAAGATAACCGAACTTGTTGGCAATCGCCATTAAAATATTTCCCCTGATCCTTGCCTGAATGTTCTCCTCGGTGGTGTCTTCTCCCTTACCGGCAAAAGCGCCCTTCAGCGCCTCAAGATAACAGTGATAAATCGGGGTAATCGGTATAATCAAAAACTCAATCCCAAGATTGTTTGCCAGTATCCTTGAATCCTCAACACTACCTTTTGATGAAAACTCTGAAGGCATCGTTACACCTAACACATTCTCCTTGCCCAAGGCTGCAACCGCCAGACAGGCGGTTACCGCCGAATCAATCCCACCAGAAAGCCCAATAACCGCCTTTTTTAACCCGCACTTATGCAAATAGTCCTTAATGCCCAAAACCAGTGCCTGATACACGTCCTTAATCCCTGAGCCAATATCCTCACCTGTTGCCACCTCTCTCTGGAAAATTTCACTCTCAAACACAAAAACCCTTTCCTCAAATTCAGGCAAAAAGAATGCCAACCCTCCTTGAGGATTTGTTGCAAAACCCCTGCCGTCAAAGATAAGCTCATCCTGCCCACCCACCTGATTAACAAAAATAAACGGCTTTTTGTGTTTCAGGCTATGCCCCTTAATCAGTTTCAGCCTCAGCTCTGGCTTACCCAGCCAGAACGGTGATGCCGCAATATTGATAAAAAGGGTTGCACCCTGCCGTGCCTGTTCACCAATCGGGTCAAAATCGTAGCGGTATTTCCCCCCAAATTCCAAAACATTCCAGGCATCCTCGCAGATGGAAACCCCGATGCGCTCACCCTTGAAATCCCAAAGCCTCACCTCTCTTGCCGGGTCAAAATACCTCACCTCATCAAACACATCATAAAAGGGAAGCAGCCACTTTGCCTGCCTGTAAACCTCCTTGCCCTGATAAAACCCAAACGCGCAGTTATAAAGCCCCCTGCCAAACTTTTGGTTGCTGCGCGCCACCCCGCCGATTAAAATTGCACAACTACACCCCTTAGAGATTTTCGCCACCTCTATCATACCCTGTTCTGCCCTTTGGATAAACCAGCTCCTTTCCAATAAATCCCCTGGCGGATAACCGGTCAAAAACATCTCTGGAAATATTACTAAATCGGGCTGTTCCGGTTCAAGGTTAGTGATGGTTTTTCTCACCAGTTCAATATTACCCTTGATGTCACCAACCGTCGGGTTAAGTTGAGCAATGGCAATTTTCATATATATTATAGTGTGCCAAAGATAGTGAACTTGTCAATTGTCTAAGGTAGTCAAATAAATGATGCGCATTTGCCTTCTCTTAACCTACCTTTTCTCGGCTGCACCCGAATCAGCCCTTGGCTCTGAACACCGTGTTATCCTTTCCATTGATGACGGCTACCGGTGCATCTACGACAATGTCTATCCCCTTTTGAAGAAATACAAAATGACCGCCACCATTGCTCTGATTGTTGACTATGTTGCCGGCATCAAAACTGGCTATGGCAACCCCAACACATTTCTGAGTTACAACCAGATAAAGGAGATGATTGACTCAACCGGGATTGAAATTGCCAGCCACAGCCTTTCCCACCCCTATCTTACCCGCCTGGATAGTGCCCAAGCCTGGCACGAGATTTACCGCTCCAGGACTTTTCTTGAATCGGTTTTTGGGGTTCCGGTTATCACCTTCGTTTACCCTTATGGCGACCGTAACCCCCGGGTCATCAGAATGGTGCGCAGAGCAGGCTATCGGCTCGGTCGGGCGGTTAAAACGGGTGAAATTAACCTCTGGGTTGAGCCTTACCAGCTGCCCATCTTTGAACTGCGCAAGGAAACAAGCCTGGAGGCGGTAAAGGAGCATATCAAAAACAACCCGGTTTCAATTCTGCTCCTCCACCGGATTGTTCCCCAGCCCGCTGTCTTTACCGAGTGGTCTTTGGAAAACTTTGCCGCCCTGATTGAATGGCTTGCGGCAAACCAAATAAAGACCCTGACCCTTGCCGACCTATATTACGAATGGCGAGAGGATGTTGTCAAAAGGATGATTCAGGAGCGAACCAAAACCCTGCCCGTTTTTGAGCCAGAATCATTACTCCAAAAGATACACATCGACGCTACCAGAACTCTTAACCCCCGCTAACGCAAAAGCCTGGATGTTATCCTTAACCCCGATAAAAATATCGATGTGATTGCCCTTAACCGCACTTCCAACATCATGGGCATAAAAAATACCGTTCAAAACCTTGCCCTGAACCGTAACATTCTCCAGCTGCGGAATGTAAACCTTTGAACCTAAAGGAATTACCATCGGGTCCACCGCAATTGACTTCAGGTCAATTAGTGTATACCCACCATGACCCAAAAACCGCTCCACCACCTGGGCACGATTCTGTTTCTTAAGATAACTCAAACACCTGCCGTCCCTTAACCGGGCAGCAGACTCAATCTTAAAATCCTTCACAAATGATGAGGAAAACCTGCCGATAAGTTTCCCATCCTGAGCATAAAGGGGCGTGCTCTTGGTCTGAGGATAATCCTTTTCCTCAACAACCCAGTAAAATGTAACCTTGAACCTGCCCAGATACCGGGCAGAGCGCACCGCCTTCGCCTCTCCAGCCCCGGAAAATAGCCATGCCGGCGGCAACTGCCGGCTTGGGCTCACAATTGCGGTCTGGACATTAGGTCCCAAACAGCCCGCAAACAGAAAAACCAGGCAAAATGCCCATCTGCTCATACCAATAATTATCCTTATATCAGCCACCTGTCAAGAAAATCTGCCTTAACCTTAACAATAGGTTAACATATGCCAAAACCCTGCCCTTCCAATCCACCCCGGGGGTCACCCCCCTTATCGTGGCGGAGAAATTAGGATAACTCTTGTATCAGCGAAAGATATAGATATGTTGCCCGTTTAAAATTTTAAATTGATGCTACCCTTAAACTGGGCTTTTTCTTAAATCAAAAAAGAGCGGACTGGTCCGAGAAAGGAGGCTTTCTGCCAAAATGCCTATAAGCAAGCGGGGTTGCTATCCTGCCCCTTGGTGTGCGCTGGATAAACCCCTCTTGGACTAAAAATGGCTCGTAAACCTCCTCAATTGTTCCTGGGTCCTCGCTAACCGCAACGGAAATGGAATTAATCCCCACTGGCCCCCCACCAAACTTATCAATAACGGTCAAAATTATCCTCTTATCCATCTCATCCAGCCCCCGTGAATCAACATCAAGTTGGGCAAGGGCATATTGCGCTATCTCCTTATCAATCAAATCATTACCCTTAACCTGGGCATAATCCCTTACCCTGCGCAATAGTCTATTGGCAATCCTTGGTGTCCCTCTTGAGCGCCTGGCAATCTCATAGGCACCCTCATCATTGATACCGATTTTAAGAATTCTCGCGCTGCGCAGGACAATCTCATAAAGCTCCTCTGCCGGGTAGTAATCAAGCCTCAGTGAAATTCCAAACCTCGACCTCAATGGTGCTGTTAAAAGACCGGTCCGGGTTGTTGCGCCAATAAGGGTAAATGCTGAAAGGGCAATCCTTTCCGAACGCGCACCCGGTCCCCGATCAAGCATCACATCAATGGCAAACTCCTCAAGTGCCGGATATAGAAACTCCTCAACCGCCTTGTTTGTCCGGTGAATCTCATCAATAAAAAAAACATCGCCCGGGTTAAGACCGGTCAGGATTCCGGCAAGGTCAGCCGGCCTTTCCAACACCGGACCTGAGGAACAGCGAATCTCGGTCTGCATCTCCTGGGCAACGATATGGGCAAGGGTTGTCTTTCCCAACCCTGGTGGTCCGGAAAGGAGGATATGCTCCAACGGCTCCTGCCTCATCCGCGCCGCCTCAATAAAAATCCTCAGGTTCTCCTTAATTTTTTTCTGCCCGATAAACTCCTTTAATGTCCTCGGTCTTAAGGTCTCATCAAACCTCTCCTCGCCGTTAAGCCGCTGTGGTGATGACACCCTTTCCACCAACTTCTTCATAACCTACTATTTTCCCTGCCTGAGCGCCCTTTTCAAAACCTCCTGCAGGCTCATCTCCTCCTTAAGCTCCAGCCGGTTCAGCCTTTCCTCCGCCTCCCTCCTGCTCAAACCAAGGGAGACAAGTGCATTAACCGCATCAGTTTTGAGCCGGGAAAGCCTCTCGGGCAGTTTTACCGCTCTCCTGGCAAACTCCTTTTTCTCGCCCTCAAAACGCTTGATTATCTCGCCCGCCTTTTTCTCGCCAATACCGGGAACTGAGCGGAGAAACCCCACATCCTTGTTTTTAATTGCTTCCACCACCTCCTCCGGCTCAAACCTTGAAAGTAGGTTCAGAGCCGCCCTTGGACCAACCCCTTTTACCGCGGTTATTAGCCGGAAAACCTCCTGCTCCTTCTTATCAAAAAAGCCGAAAAGCTCAACACCAGCCTTAGTGAACCCCACCTCAACGAGAACCGTTGCCTCATTACCCGGCTCTGGCAACCGGCTGGATGTGGAAAGCGGTACCCTAAGTTCAAAACCGATGCCATTAACATCAAGGACCGCCCTTGTCGGCTCCTTTGTTAAAACCCTTCCCCTCAAAATGGCGATCATCTCTTAAGCCGGTTTCTCAGACAGTAGGCAACAGCCAGGGCATCTGCGGCATGCTCGGAAAGTCCGTCATCAAATTTCAGTATCTTTCTAATCATATAATTCAACTGCCGCTTTGATGCCCTGCCTGAGCCGGTGACCGCCAGTTTCACCGTGGCAGGGGTAATTTCATAAACCGGAATCTTATTCCTGGCTAAAGCCGCCAATATTACCCCGCGGGACTCTGCGGAAAGAATCACACTCCGCGCACCGCCACCTTTAAAAAAAAGGCTCTCGATTGCGCAGCATTCGGGCTGATACCTTCTCAATATCTTATTAATCTCCTGACCCAAATAAAAAAGCCTTACCGGCAACTCCCAAGATGGGTCGGTTTTTATCACCCCCTGGGTCAAAACCCCGCCCTGTTTATCAATAATGCCAAAACCGGTAGCGCTCAACCCTGGGTCAACCCCTAATATCCTGCCCGGTGCTCCTTTTCGCACTATCCGCCCGCGGAACCAACCCTCTCTAAGACCTCATCTGGGATATCAAAGTTGGCATAGACCTGCTGCACCTCCTCCAACTCCTCCAGCATCTCAATAAGTTTCAACACCTTAGGTGCATCCGCCTCAGAAACCGGGACGGTATTGGTGGCAATTTGTGTCAACTCAGCCCTTTCCCACTCAATCCCCAAATTTTTCAGCTGCTGCTTTACCGCCTCAAAACTCTCAACCGGGGTAACCACGGTAAAGTTGCTCTTGTCGCTCTGAACATCATCCGCACCAGCCTCAAGCGCCGCTGCCAAGACCGTATCCTCCTCTGCCTTTGCCCGGTCAATCACAATTATCCCCTTGGGCTTGAACTGCCAGGCAACACAGCCCGCAGCCCCCATTGAGCCACCGTACTTGTCAAACACATGGCGAATCTCCGCGGTGGTCCGGTTCTTGTTATCGGTTAAAGCCCGAATTAAAAGCGCCACCCCACCCGGTGCATACCCTTCATAAAAGACCTCTTCATAAAAGACGCCAGGAAGTTCACCTGTTCCACGCTTGATCGCCCGCTCAATATTTTCCGCGGGCATATTTATCGCCCGTGCCGCCTCTACTGCGGTGCGCAGCCGTGGATTCGCCTCAATATCACCACCCCCGATCCGGGCAGCGGTGGTTATCTCCCGTATCAACTTGGAAAATGCCCGACCGCGAGCAGCATCAAGTTTACTCTTTTTGTGCTTAATCGTTGCCCATTTCGAATGTCCAGACATAAAATCCTCCTGAATTCAAGTTTTTCATCACCTGCTTTTAATAGATTCTAAGCAGAGAAAAAGAATTGTCAACAGAAAGCGGATTACCTTGCCCAGGTCACCTTGTGCTGAGCAAAGTTCCCACCTGCCGAGATGGTAATAAGATAACTGCCCCGGCGCACCGGCCGACCCTGTTCGTTGGTGCCATCCCATATAAACGAATGGTAGCCAGGCGCCTGCTTTTCCTCAAAAATGGTCTTCACCGGTCTCCCCAAGAGGTCAAACACCTCTGCCTGGACAAGAGCGGGTTGACGCAACAAATACTCCACCTTCAAATTACCCTTTCGTACCGCTGGCTGGGCGCGAACAATCTGCACCACCCCCGGGCGCACTGCCTGCCCTTTTATCCCGGCCGTCAGCTCCCCACAGGAAAAAACAAAAACCGGATGGTGGCTTGTCGGCAAAAGGAGCGCATTCTTAATTGCACTCCGCTCCTGGGGAGTCAATGGCATGGTAATATACCCACCAAGCCCGAGCGCCCTTGCCTGCATCAAAAGATTAAAGGCCACAAACCCCGCCTCCTGCATCGTCCGATAAGAGGAGGTGTCATTGACACAAACAACAATATACACCGGAGCGGACGAAGGAACCCTTTCACAGGCAAGCCGCAAATCATTGCGCCGGTCACCCCAGACAAACCGCTCGAGTCGGTGATCTTTGGTTCTTAAGTTTGTGTCCCCGGGAAGACGGTTATAATACCGGTCAACCCCCTCCTCCCTCACCAGATATATCTTGCTCGTCAGGAAATAACCAGCAAGCGCACTAGGGACAACCAACCCCTGGCGACCATTGGTGGTGATATGCGGTGTGACCCCGTAACCAGCCCAGAGGAGCTGGGAAACGGTCTCAAGCGAAAGCCTTGCGTTCGAGAAAACCGAGTCCTGCGTCAAATCCATCAAAATCAGTTCAAAGGTGTCCGTGCCATTAGTAAATGGTGGAGGGAGGCTGGAGTCAGAGGAGATTGCCACCAAGGTTGTATCCAGCCCGCGTGCCGGCGCCCTGCCAAATACATTCACCATTTTTATTTCGTGTCTGGGGTGCCAGTTGCGGTTGGCATAATCTGCCGCCCATTTCATCGGACAGCAGACAACTTCAGCGGTGTCATCCCAGAATGCAATGGCTGCCAAAAGCCCCGCCTGAACTGCCATACCCGCCTCCTCATGCCTCGGTGTTGCCACCCCGACTTCAAATGCAGACCCAGAGTTGTATCGATGGTCACCGGCAAGGTGCAGGGTCAATGTTCGGCTCCCGGGCTGATAAAGATAGACATTTTCTTCGGTGGCAACATATAACTCCTGATACCCCCCTAAGTGGGGCACATGGCTCATCGCCCAGAGGATATTGGCAAGTACCTGCACCGGTAACCTGCCCTCAAAACCAGCATGAACCGAATAGCGGCTGTTGGCAAGAAGTTCAAATGAGTGGGGATGAATAACCGGTGCAGGCAGAGTCTCCTGATTGATTTTAATCAAGCCCCAAGCGGGCATAAAAAGACAAATAAGGAGAACAATAATAACTTCCCGACTTTTCTTTTTCAATAAACACATATTTTAATAATACCCTCTTTCTTTTTAGTGTCAAACTTCTAAATGGCAATCGGAATTTCCTTCTGCGGTCACAACCTAAGACTTGACTTTCCACCCTAATAGGGTATCTTTTAATTAATTATGCCCCGAGTTAAGGAAAAACGCCCTTGTCAACAGTTAAATAGCGGATTTGCCTCGGTTTCTGAAGCGCTTAAGGAAATACGGCAAGGTAGGCTTCTGATTGTGGTCGACGATGAGGAAAGGGAAAATGAAGGTGACCTTGTGTGTGCTGCAGAAAAAATCACCCCAGCAAAGGTCAACTTTATGGCAAAGTATGCACGCGGCTTAATCTGCGTTGCCCTTACCCCGGAGCGATGTGCAGAACTGGAACTGGTTGCCCAGACCACCAACTCTACTGCGCTCCATGGTACCGCCTGGACCGTTTCCGTTGACGCAGTGAGGGGAACAACCACCGGCATTTCTGCCCATGACCGGGCAATCACAATAAAAGCCTTGGTTGACCCGAAAACCAAGCCTTCTGACCTTGCCCGCCCCGGACACATTTTCCCGCTGATGGCCCGTACAGGTGGGGTATTGGTACGTGCAGGACATACTGAAGCCGCTGTTGACCTCGCCCGCCTTGCCGGTCTCCAACCCGCGGGTGTCATATGTGAAATTATGGCTGATGATGGCAAAATGGCGCGCCTGCCACAACTAAAGCGGTTGGCAAAAAGGTTTGGGCTCAAGATTATCACCGTCAAGGATTTAATTGACTACCGGCGCCACCGAGAGATCCTCGTTCAGCGCCTGATTGAGACCAACCTCCCGACAAAGTTTGGTGATTTCCGTCTGATTGTGTACGAAGACAAGGTCGAAGGTTATGCCCATCTTGCACTGGTTAAAGGAGAGGTTAAGGGGAAGGAAAGGGTCCTTGTGCGTGTCCATTCCCAATGTCTCACCGGCGATGTTCTTCACTCCTTGCGTTGCGACTGCGGCGAGCAACTTGCCCAGGCGCTGAAGATGATCGCCGAGGAGGGCTTGGGTGTCTTAGTATATATGCGCCAAGAAGGAAGGGGCATCGGCATAACGAACAAAATTCGTGCCTATGCCCTCCAAGACAAAGGGCTTGATACGGTTGATGCCAATCTGGCACTCGGCTTCCCACCCGACCTCCGTGATTATGGCATTGGTGCCCAGATACTCTCTGACCTTGGTCTTTCCTCTATTCGGCTTTTGACCAACAACCCGTGCAAGGTTGTTGGACTCGCTGGGTTTGGTCTTAAGATTGTCGAAAGGGTGCCGATTGTGGTCAAACCCAATCGCAAAAACCTGAAATATTTGATAACCAAAAGGGACCGCCTGGGGCATCTTTTGGGTCCAATTGAGAAAGGAGTGTAAATGGAAAGATATGAATTGAAAGGTAAGTTAGATGCCACCGGCAAAACATTCGCCTTGGTGGTCTCAAGGTTTAACGAACTCATCAGCCGGGAACTTCTCGCGGGCGCGCTTGACTGCCTTGAGCGCCATAACGCCCGTGAGGTCACGGTTGTCTGGGTACCGGGTTCGTTTGAAATCCCGCCCGTTGCCCTACGCCTTGCCACCACCAAAAAATACGACGCCTTGATTGGCCTTGGTGCGGTAATCCGGGGTGATACACCCCATGCCGAATACATTTCCGCCGAGGTCGCGAAAGGGCTTGCCAAAGTGGCCTTCAAAACCGGTGTCCCTGTAACATTCGGCATCATCACCGCTGACAACCTCGAGCAGGCACTGGAAAGGGCAGGTGCCAAACAAGGCAACAAAGGCTGGAACGCTGCCCTTTCCGCCATCGAACTTACTAACATCCCTTGGGATGAAGGTTAAATAAAATACCTCGCTCGATGACCCAGCGCCGGCTCGCCCGGGAAAGTGCGATTGAGGTCCTTTACCGGCTTGACCTGGTTGGCGATGAGCCCACCGATACCATCCAGGAAATCTGCGCCCGCAAAAATCCATCAGAAGAGGCTGAAACCTATCTCCGCCGACTTGTTGATACGGTCGAAAAAAACCTCGCTGAGATTGACGCCACGCTCCGCCGCCATCTCAAACGGTGGCGCCTTGAAAGACTCACCTACCTTGACCGGGCGATACTCCGCATCGGCTGTGCCGAGATCCTCTACTTTGATGACATTCCACCGAAGGTGGCGATTAACGAGGCGGTAGAACTGGCAAAGAAGTTCGGTGATGACAAGGCTGGTAAATTTGTCAATGGCGTCCTTGACGGCGTCTTCAAGGGAAGAAACAAGGCAGTAAAGACCGATTCGCCCCGATGAAGCTTGGCGCAATCAGCGATGTCCACGCCAACCTTGAGGCACTCACCGCTGTCCTCAACTTCTTCCGCCAAGAGGGGGTGGACCAAGTCATATCTTTAGGTGATGTCGTCGGTTATGGGCCCGACCCTGAAGCCTGCATCGAACTTTTACAACAGGCGCAGGCAAAGGTTGTTGCCGGCAACCACGACTGGGGTACCCTAGGTAAAACTCCAATAAGCCACTTTAATCATCTGGCCGTGGCTGCCCTAAAGTGGACGCAAAAAAGACTAAAACCAGAGCACCTCTTGTTCCTCTCCAGCCTTCCTTTAACGATGAATCTCAACTCACTTCACCTTGTCCACGCCTCCCCCTCTGCCCCGCAAAACTGGGAATACATCTTCACAATTGAAGAGGCTTTTTCCGAACTTCGCGCCTGCCCTTTTGAAATTTGCCTTGTGGGTCACACCCACCGGCCGCTAATAGTAGAAAAGCCTCCGATTGGACCGGTACGGACAATACCTACCCCTGCATTTTCTCTCCAGCCAGATGCCCGCTATCTCATCAATATTGGGAGTGTTGGGCAGCCAAGAGACGGTGACCCGCGTGCCTGCTGCGCGCTTATCGACCTGAAAGAAAAACGGGCCTCTTTCCACCGCATTCCTTACGATATCCTTACCACCCAAAAGAAGATGTTTACTTTTGGCTTACCAAGACCGCTGATAGAGCGGCTTGAATTGGGAATATAAAAATAAAAACGGGGCGCTTTTTCACGCCCCGCATAAAACTTAGCAATGTCTAACGCAGCACCGCCGCCTTCTGGGCGTAAACACCATCTGATGTTACCAACTGGAAAAGGTAGATACCGTTTGCCGTATCCTCAGCATCAACCTTAATCCGCACATATTCACCAAACCTGACCTCCCTCCTGATCGTCTTCAGCAACCTGCCGTTGAGTGCATAGACCCGTAGTTCAACCGAACCTGTTGTTGGCGCAGTAAAACCAACTCCTGTCTCTTTCGTGAAAGGATTCGGACTGATATGCAAGGCATAAGGTCGCCTCCCTGTTACCGGGGGCATTTCCTCTACCCCGGGGAGCCTTTCGCCAAACCATTCAAAAATGCGCCTGATTAATGTCCAGCGCTGGAGATAACGGCTGGAATGGTCAATCGCCTCAAAAGCTACCGAGAAGAAGACCAGTTTGTAATTGCCAGAATAACGAATCATCGGCGTGGCATTGGGGTCAGGGTAATCTTTGAAACGGGCACAGGCTACCGCTTCACCTAACGGAAGGACAGCATCGCTGGAACGGGCGTTGTTGGCGCCACCGCCACCGCCGAGAACCATCGTATCACCCCTTGTCAATGGGTCACCACTGATGCCAACGAGATAGGGTTTGCCAGTGGAGTCGGTGACAAATGAAGAGTGGAGATAGTCAGCAAGGAACTGACTTCCCTGAAGTTCAAACGCAATATTCTGCCCAGAGAGAATCAGTTTGCCGCCGTTGTCAAGATAGGAGGTGAGGTTTGCCTGGTCGGTTGGGGTCAAGGTATTGGTGCGGGTGTCACCGGTAAACCAGATAACCACCGGGTAATGCCTCAGGGTCTCGGCCGATGGTGAACCGGATGTCTGCACCGAGTAGATGTCATAGAGGATGCGGTTCGAGTCAAGGGCATTGGTGTAATAGCGCTCGTATGTCTGGCCACCGTCGTCGTCAACAACCAAGACCCGGGGCGAGCCTGACTGAACAAGAAAATTGGTGTCAGGATAGGCAGCCTGAGGCTGGGCGCTAACCGTCAAAAAGAACCGTATCCTCTCCGGGGGCGCATCCGGACCAATCTGAATCACAAAGGAGTCTGCGGCGCAGTTTGCGCTTGAGCCGGCAGGAATATTGGGAAAGGTGGCATTTCCTTTTAGGATTGTCACATCGGTGCCCAAAACGCCGAGGGTGGCAGAGACATTGGTGGCATCGCGCCAGCCCGCGCTGTTGGTATAGGTGACAATCAATGACACCGTCTCGCCTGGATCAGGTCTGCCATTGCCACCGCCATCGTTGAACCGCCAGTCGGTCAGTTTCAGGTTGCAGTAGAATAACGGTAGAACCACATTTGCCATTGAAACCCTGCCCGCACCTAACTCTCCCACGAGATAAAGGCTATCAGGCATTGAGTCGCAGGCATCATGCAACATCTGCAGGCAGGTGGCGTTGGAAACGGTGGTGTCAAAGCATTTAATCCAACAGGCAACCCCAGCGGCAAGGGGCGCAGACATTGATGTCCCATCCATAGAACGATAATAGCCCTGGCTGCGCGGCACGGTCGAATAGATGTTCTCTCCCGGTGCGGTCACATCAACCCAGGGTCCATAGTTTGACCAGGATGTCTTGCGGTCAGTAGGACCAGATGCGGCAACATTCTCCACACCTTCATAACAGGCGGGATAACGGACCGCCCTTAACCCATCATTACCCGCAGAACCAAAAAGGACTAAACCCGACTCATACGCATAAAGGCAGGCATCAGCCATCACCTGATTCGGGCTACCAGAGCCAAAACTCATTGAAACTGCCCAAGCATGCATCGGCACAAAATAGTATATCGCCGCTGCCGCTGCATACACATTCACCGAGCCGCCGCCACCACAGCGCAAAGCCATTGAGCGGCTGTTCCAGGTTGTACCGGCAACACCTTCACCGTTGTTTGTCACCGCATTCACAACCCCCCAGCAATGCGTCCCATGGTCGTCACTACCCTCACACATCGGCACCGGGTCCGCGCCAATAAAGTCCCAGCCAACAACATCATCCGCATATCCGTTCATATCCTGGTCAACACCGTCAATGTCGCCATCAGGATAGGGAAGGGTATCAAACCTGCCATTCCCATTTCTGTCCTCCGCGGCATTAATCCAGAGATTCGCCTCAATGTCGGGATGAAACAGATCCACCCCATCATCAAGAACACAGTTAATCACGCTCGTCTTCCCTTTGGCAATCCCCCAGGCGATGGGCGCATTTAAATTCACAAAGTGCCACTGCCTGCTATAAGACGGGTCATTCGGCACCTCATCCAACCGCATCACGCTATTCGGGCAGACAACGACAACCTCTTTCAGCCGCTCATAATCCCTTGCCACCGGTGTAATGTCCTGCTCAACATTAAACTGAATCAGAAACTGCAAATCACACCCATACTTCTTGGCAACCGGGTCAACAACCGGATTACGCCACAAGGGTGCAATCTCCTCCACCCGCCACTTCCTCTGCAACTCATCAAGTGCCTCAATCCCAAAAAGGGCAATCCCATCCCTTTCGGAAATTTGGACCCGGCCTCGGCACTCCGGGGCCAGTTCAATTATCAACTGCCCGGCAATATACTCCTCGCCATCCTTTGACGTTACTACCGGTCTTTTCAGGTCAGGCCAGGCAAACAAGGTGGCAGTAACCAGGGCGATTACCGCTAAGATTTTCACTTTCATCAAATGCCTCCTGTTATTTAACGGTTTATAATTTATTATTATAGAACATCCACTTTTATTGTCAAACAATGAACCGCCCCTATATTGAGCAAGGCAAAATTTGGCATTGCCAAGGTTGCCATTTTACCACCAAAACCGACGCCCACCTTAAAACCACTGGGGGAGTGACCCCCTCGGTAAACCCGGTAATCGCTAAGTTATGAATATATGAAACTTAATCAACTTCTCTCCGGCTTGTGCGCGGCAAAGACAACCTGTTCTGGCATCCCTGTAAGATTGGGCATCTCCCAGACCTGCCGCGCATCCCCAACCTCCTCCATCCCTATTACCTGGAATCCTGCCCGGCTAAGAAAGTAAAAATGGTCAGACACGGTCCAAAAGTATTCATACCTTTTTGAAACCCTGCCCGGAGAGGTGACATCCATCTCATCATCCTCCTGGGAACGGAGACGGTGCCGCTCAAAATAGGACCGACCAACCCTTGGCTGACCCGGCTCCTCCTTAAATATGCGCCGAAAAGGGTGGTACTCATTAATCACCAGCCTGCCGCCAGGCACAAGCATCTTATAAATCTCATGATAAAACCTGCCCAAGTCATCAATCAATCCCGCAACCTGACCCGCATAGGCAACCTCGCACCAGTCCACACCCAAGGATGAAAGGTCGGTGAGCTCTGCCTGGCGGAAATCAAGTTCAACACCAACAATCTGGGTCCGCACCAAAAGCACATCCAAGCCGCTGTTTGTCGGGTCAATCACCGTAACCTTTGCGCCCATCGCGGCAAGCGCCAGAGGAATAATACCATCACCGCTCCCCAAAACCGCCAGCCTCTTCCCTGCCACCGCACCCAAAAACTCCATCTCCGCCTTATTAAGCGCCAGCGAGGGCATTACCGTCACCCGGCGCCAGATATCAGGGTCATCCGGCTTTCGCTCCCAGGCAGGGGCGACAGGTATGTAATCTCGATCAGGAATAAAAATCACCGTTGATACTCAATCAGACACTCTTTTTCCCCAGAATGATATTCCCGCTTGACAACACCCACATCCGGTGCCAGAAACTCAATCCACTGAGTGATTGTTGTCTCCGGTTTAACCACCATCTCACAGAACTCCAGCCGGTAGCAGTCATAAAACTTCCCTGCCGGCACCAGAACCGAATCAATCGCACTCACCCTAACCCTCAGACTGTGGAGAAATTTAACCGAATCCTGCCCCCAGAAAAGGGTCGTGTCAAAACTGTCCTGAAAACTGTCACCAAGAACCAACGGCTGCCGATAACGCAAGCCAAACCTGAACTCAACCGTATCCGGCTTATTTGGTCTGGGTATCTCAGTAATTATCAACTTCTCAATCTCGGTCGGGCTGACAGTGTAATATTCCGGAGCAAAATTGCGATACACGCGGATGCAATTTCTATTAGCAATCACCGCTGGCGAGGTGTCAACCTGAACATAAATCGTGTCATTCTCAAAAAGATACTTCCAGGTTGCACCTTGCGGCAAAGGAAAGTAATTGGCACCGGAACGGTAAAGGAGCATATCTGAGCAGCCAAGGAAAATAAGCACTGTTATCAAAATCGGCTTAAAACGCATAGGCGACCTCCGCCCTGATTACTGGGAAATATGTTATTGCCAACCTTTTTGCAGTAATCCCCTCAAGATAGATGATATTGTCCAAACCCGCACCTACCCGGCTTTTCCCCTCATGCTGGACAAAGAATATCCCCAAGTGCCAGTTGGGTGCACGCCCCGTTTCCTTTGAGCTGCCGAATGCCCTTCTTATAAAACCAAACCCCGGACCGGTATTTAAATTTATCCCCCAAACCGGTCGCGAAAAAACCTCGTAGTTATAAGCGAGGGCTATCTCCTGGATTATCAGCTCATAAGGGGTTGTCCCCTTGCTGGG
The DNA here is from genome assembly GCA_039801245.1 of candidate division WOR-3 bacterium. Lineage (NCBI taxonomy): Bacteria > Pseudomonadati > Caldifarciminota > Caldifarciminota bacterium. Next base: position 30,483 of record JBDRUF010000003.1, on the reverse strand, counting down.
AAAACTGAAAAAGGAATAGCCCAGTTCCGTTCGGTGCCGACCAAAACCATAACCAGCCTGAGCGCCAATAACTGTGCTTGAGCGCGTTGTCCTATTGATACCACCTGTGGGAAAGGCGATACCTACCCTGCCGCCAAGGTCAAAACCGTTGAAAAGCAAAAAAGAGACAATCAATAAATTCACCACTATAAAAACATTACGCTCGTTTCGGGTAATTGTCAAGAAATGGCGAGCATCCGCTCCAACGCCTGCCTCGCCTTTGTTGACACCTCCTCGGGGATTGAAATCTCCGCCACCTTACCCAAGAGTGCCAGCCGCACATCTTCAAGACCGGTCAACTTCATGTTCCTGCAGATGGCGTTGCGCCGCAGCGGATGGCACCTCCTGTCCGGGTATTCCCGCAGGATACGGTTACACATCCCAATCTCGGTGCCCAATACCAGTTCATCATACTCCCGGGCAAGTCTCACCATGCCGCTGGTTGAGGCAACCCTGTCACTCGCTTTAATCACCTCAAGTGAACATTCTGGGTGGCAGACAATCAGCGCCTCAGGATACTCCCTCCTTGCCCGCTCGACATCCTCAAGCGTAAAAAAGGCGTGGACATAGCAGAACCCCTCCCAGGGAATTATCTTAATCCCGGTCTCATACTCAACCCAGCGGGCAAGGTTTTTGTCCGGGACAAATAAAATCTTTTTATCCTTTGGCAAAGAGGCAACAACCTTGACCGCATTGGCAGAGGTGCAGCAGATATCCGCCTCTGCCTTTACCGCCGCCGTGGTATTGACATAGGCAACAACAAAGACATCACCCAACTCCGCCTTTTTTTGGCGCAGGGCATCAGGGGTAATCATATCTGCCATCGGACAGCCTGCCTCGGGTTGAGCAAGCATAACCATTGTCTCTGGGTTTAAAATCTTGGCGGTCTCCGCCATAAACTTTACCCCGCAGAAGACAATAAGTTCGGCTTTGACATTTTGCGCCTTGCGCGCAAGTTCAAGTGAGTCGCCAATAAAATCAGCTACCTCATAAATCTCCGGTTTTTGATAGTTGTGGGCAAGGATAATCGCTCGGCGCCGCTGTTTTAATTCCAAGATCTCTCTAATAAGCCCAGCGGTATTCTTCATCGCCTGCGGCTATCCTTTCGCTGCCTGTTGTCTCGTGGTAACCAGAACCGATTCTCCTCAAGGATATGAACAACCTCTATTCCCTGCTTCGCAAGCGCATCGGCAATGATAAGCCGGTGGCAATGTTCTGGCAGATAACAGGAGCAGACAAGGCAGCATACCCTGATTGGGACTTTGCTCGCAATGATTTTCAGGCCGCGCTTCACACCCTCTCTTTCCAGCCAGGTTTTAATGTTGTTGCGCTCTGGTGGTGCCAGTTCGTTGCCCAAGTAAACATAGTTGATTCTGTTTGCAGAACACAACCCTTCTAACGCCGCCCGGCTGTAATCGGTCTTCTCTTTTTCATAAGGTGAAGAAGGGTTGATCGGCGCTGCCGGCGGTTTTGCCCGGATGTCAAAAAGGACCTGTATCCCGAACTTTGCTAAAAGCCGGGTGAACTCATAGCCTGGTCTTTGCCCGATGCCTAAGGTATAAATTCTCACTTTTGTCTTAGCAGGTTATATGGAATATCGCGGCCTTCGGCTCTGAAAGTTGATTGTAGATTAAAATCGCCTCAGGTGTGGGCGCGATTTTAAACTCAATGCCGTTTGCCTTGAGAAAATCCTTTGCCTCTTTGGCAAGCTCGGCGACCCCCGCCTGCCCGGTGCCCATCACCAGGCTTGCTTTGGTGTTGGCAAGCACCCTTTGTACCTCTTTCAGGGTGATGGTGTGGCTGTCACCAAACCGATTGGGAAACCGGCTTTCAACCCGTCCATCCGGATAGATGACAATGTCATAATCAAACCTCGCCCTGTCGGTCTCAATCCAGCCAAAACCGGTCGCCTTAATTGTCATAACTGATGTTAAACAGCCCTCTGCCCTTGTCAAGCCGATGCAATTTGCTCACCGCGCCTAATAAGCCTTATCGGTCCGAACTCTTCACTTTGCTCAACCTTGACCTCACCCAGCCGCACCAGTTCCAGGAGCGCAAGAAAGGTAACAATCAGCTCAGTGAGGGTCGCACCGCTAACCGCTACCTCAAAATCCACCACCCCCTTTTCCTTTAGCAAAAACCGCAGCCGCTCAATCTTGTCCTCAATCTTAACCGCCTGCGGGGTGATGGTTACAACCGGTTCTGTTTTCAGCCGCGCCAGAATGCGGCTGAAAGCCTGGGTCAAAAGGGCTAAATCCTCACCCTCTGCCAGTTGCGCTGGCGGCTGAATCCCTTTGCGGGGAAAGCGCAACCGCTGGTCCGCCTCCTTTTTACCCAAGAGGCGTGCCGCCTCTTGAAACTGGCGATAGGAGTCAAGAATCTGCTCAAGGGAAATCTGTGGGGTTGACAAATCCTCATCCTCCTGGTGCGGCAAAAGGGCACGAACCTTAAGCCGCATCAGGACCGCTGCCATCACCATAAAATCCAGGGCACCATCAAGGTTTAAGGGTTCGCCCGCTCTGAGATAGGCGAGGTAGTCGTCGGTCAGCCGGGCGATAGGAACATCAAGGACATCAAGTTCGTTCTTGCGCACAAGATAGAGCAAGAGTTCTACCGGACCCTCAAAAAGGTCAAGCCTGATAGATAGTTCGTGGTTCATAGTTCTTAGTCCTTGGTTTGGGGCACTATAAGCCTTTCAGTTCGTATCTCCTCGTGCCCAGCCCAATCTCCTCGCCCCTTTCCAAAACAATCTCGGGGTTGAGATTTGGATAGAGCTCCTTGAGCTTTTCTTGGGTGCGGTCAAGAACCGCCTGGTCGCAGGCAACCGGGTCAAAGGAGGCGAAAAGCCCGATATCCGGCATTATCGGTCTTTCGGTTTTGGTGTTGCAGTCGCAGTTAGGTGTAATGTTAATAGCAAAGTTAAAATGAATCGCCTGCCGGTTTGTAAGGACTGCGAGGCAGTAATCTGCCATCTTTTTCTGCACCGATTCTGATGCCTCGTCCCACTTCAGCCTGATTGCCCCATAAGGACAGACCGCTACACAGGAGCCGCAACCGGTGCAGGCTTTACCGATGCGGGCAACATACTGAAAGAAGTCAATCGCATCATGCGGACAGTAGTCAACACAGGTGCCGCAACTGGCACACTTGCTCTCCTCAACATAAGGCTTGGATGAGGAGTGCATTGCTAGTTTTCCCGCCTTTGCCGCCAGCCCCATCGCCAGGTTTTTGATCGCCCCGCCGAATCCGCAAACAAAGTGCCCTTTGAAATGGGTAAGGTTGATGAGATAGCGGATGAAGCGCAAGCCCTGGGCAAGAAAAGCCCTGGACACTTGCGGTGATTGAACTTCTACGGTGTAATACCTTTCTCCGAACTCGCCATCAAGAATCTCAATCGGCACCAGGGTCCGCTCAATGGTAAACCCGTGCTCCTTTGCCAGTTTGAGATGCTCGCTTGCCCTTTGCCTTCTTCCCCGGTAAAGCGAGGTGGTTTCAATCACCACCGGCTGCAGGTCGTGCTTCACCGCCCTGAGTGCAGCAATGCGGACAAAATCCGGGTCAAGGTGATTGTTGTTCCCCTCTTCACCGAAATGGACCTTAATCCCCAATTTCTTCTTCGGTTTGGTCCGCTGAAAAAAACCGGAATCCTCTAAGATGACACCAAGCCCCTCTTTTATCCTTGAAACCGGCACAAACCAGACAATTGCCGGGCTCATCTCCACACCCCAGGCACTTTTGCCCCGCAGAATTTGCATCTGCCATCAACAAGGTTATTTTCCAGAACCGAGAACCCCTGGCGTTTAATCATTACCCTGCCGCAATTGGGGCAATAGGTGCTTTCATCCCTGTGCCCAAACACATTGCCAATATAGACAAACTTGAGCCCGACCCGGCGCGCAATTGCCACCGCCCGCTCAAGCGTGGCAATTGGCGTTGGCGGGCTGTTCTGCAGCCGGTAATCAGGATGAAACCTGGTGAAATGCAGAGGAATCGTATCGCCAAGGTTCTCCTTAATCCAGACACACATCCTTTTAATTGTGGTGGTATCGTCGTTATAACCCGGTACAACCAGATTGACCAGTTCCAAATGGCACCCGCTCTGGGCAACCGTCCTGCATGCCAAAAGCACCGGCTCCAAACTCGAACCGCACACATTTTGATAAAACTCCGGTGTAAACCCCTTCAGGTCAATCTTAATCGCATCCACAACTGCACACAGCGCCTTTAAAGGCTCAGGGTTCACATAGCCACCAGAAACAACCGCAGTCTTAATCCCCTTTGTTCTTGCCAAACGGGCGATGTCAATCATATACTCATAAAAAACCACCGGCTCGGTATAGGTGAAGCAGATTATCGGCAGTTTCAGCCTTTCGGCAAGACCGACAACCTCCTCAGGTGAAAACTCCTCACTCGGCACCTCCTCTGGGCTTGCCTGCGAAATCTCCCAGTTCTGGCAGTACTTGCAGCGCTGATTACAGCCAACGGTTGCCAGAGTCAAACGCTGGGAACCGGGCAGAAAATGAAAAAACGGCGCCTTCTCAATCGGCTCACGGTTCATTGAACAGGGCCTGCCATAAACCAGGGAATATAGTTTGCCGTCCCTGTTCTCCCGCACCCGGCAGAACCCCCTTTTCCCAGGCAAAATCACGCACCGCCTTGGACACAGCTGGCACTGCACCCTCTTGTTGTCAAGTTTCTGATACCAGCGCGCCTCCTGCAGTTTTTCCTTCTGTTTCTGCCCGGTAGTGACAAGCATTAAAAGCAAAAGCCCGCTAAATCCGAAAAGCCTCAGCATCCTCAATTGGCAATAAGACCCGCGACCACACCGATTATCACACCCAGCCCGAAGATACCACCAACAGTCCCGCCGAAAATCCACTTTGCCCGACAGGCGCTTTTGTCCATCACCTTTTTATCAATCTCAACCTTGGTCTCAAACCCGGGCAAAAGGTCAACCTGGGTGCTGGCGGCATCTATCCGGGCAAGGCTCCAGAGCGCGGCAAGTTTTGCCCCAACCCCGGCGTAGCGCAACCTTTTATAAAGCACCTCCAGACTGTCATTGGAGACAACCGTCACCCAGTACCTCCCCGGCGCAAACTGATACCTTTCAATCGGTGTTGTCCCGATACTCTCGCCCTCAACATAAACCGCAAAACCGGCAGGTCTTGACCTCACCGTCAAAAAACCCGGGTTTGCCACCATCCCTAAAATCGTTATACCAAGCGTTGTTAATACACCCATCATAAAAAAGATTAACCCAAAATCTAAACCAAGTCAAAAAATAAACCGAAAACAGACTCCCCCTTGCACCTATCTCTCTTATATCAACCTTCCTAAAATACCAAAAGGTAAAGCCATACCCACCACCGGGATGGTGGAGGGGACCAGCCCCTATTAAAAACCAAACCAGCCCTGAATTCATAACACCTTGAACGGCAAGAACTTATTAATTACAGCCACTACTTGACAAAATCAAACCCTCTCCTATTATTTAGATAAACAAAAATGGAGGCAGCGATGATAACAAAAACCACTTGCGCCCGCTTTCTGATGGTTATCACCTTCACGGTTTTAATTTGCGCCTTGATTTCATCCTGTGCCACCGTTGGTGCGAAAGAAAACAGGGGTACAACCGCTCTTGATAACCCACCAGATTCGGTCAAACTCAAAGGCACCTTCACCATCACAAATGACGGTCTCACCGTCAACTTCTATGACGAAAAGGACAACCTCCGCGCCACCATTGAGATTGACAGCGCCCATATCGGACTGGCATTCAAACCCGAGAGCCTCAACATCCCGCTCGGTGAAGATGAAAGGGCGCCCAAAGGCAGCCTCACAATCACTAAGGACCGATTCGCCCTTTCCCTTTATGACGATAAAACCAAAGGCACCGCCTTTCTCACCCTTACATCTGATGGGCTCCAACTTGTTGTTTACGACAGCCTCGGCAAACCGGTCTGGGGTAAATAACAACCCATTCACCTGTTGCCATCCCTTAGGTTTTGGCTAAAATTAGTTTATGCGCAATCCGTTCATTCCTGGCAAAGGTAAGGCAAGACCACAAAACGAGGCGGACAAAAACACCGCGCCCGTAAGCAATCTATTGCAGGAGGCACTCAACGCCTTTTACCGCGATGACGACGAAACCGCGCTCGAACTCTTTCTTGAACTCCTTGACACCAACCCCGACAACCTCCGCCTCTCCTACCTCACCGCCCTCTGCGCCTCCCTCCTCAACGATGAGGAGACCCTTGAAGAGGTGTGCTCCCGGGTGAAAAGAAAAAAACCCCGCCACCCCTATTCCATCGGCTGCGAGGCGGTGCGCGCCCTCTATTATGCCAATTACCAGCGCGCCGAACACCTCTTTCAGAGTGCGCTCCGCTCCCTCCCTGAAGACATCGACCTCAATTTAGGACTGGGCATCCTTTATGAATATATGGGCAGCGAGGAGAAATGTGTTGAGGTCTACCGCCGGGTCCTGGAACTCTCCCCTGACAACATCCGCGCCCGCATCTGGCTGGGCACCAGTTTGGCCCTGAGCGGTGAATTTCTCAACGCCTTTGCCGAATACCAGTACGCCAAAAGGCTTGACCCGAATGTGGAAAACCCCCACCAGCATCTTGGCAGGGACCTCTATGCCGAAGGTCTGATTGCCGAAGCCGCCCAGGAGTTTGCTCAGGCGCTTCTTGAGGAACCGGACGAACCCTTGGCATATTTCTACCTGATGGACTGCTACAAAAGGCTCAACCGCTTTGACGAGGCGCTTGACATCTACGAAACCATCAAACAGCGCTTTGGCAAATATGAGGAAACCCTCAGCCAGTGTTATGAGTCCTTTGGACTATATAATGAGGCAATCCCTCTCCTCAAGAAAATGGTTAATGACAATCCCAATGACCCCGAGCTCCTTGTCCGCCTCAGCCAGGCATACCAAAAGACCGGTAAAATTGAGGAGGCAATTGCCAATTTAAAAAGGGCGCTCGATTACCTGCCGGATATCCCCTCCCTCTGGACCGACCTCGCCCGGCTTTATTATCACACCCGCGACTTTCCAAATGCGATTGCCGCGGCGCAACAGGCAATCAACCTCAACCGCTACGACCAGGAGGCTTACGGCATCCTTGCCGATGCCCTGCTCTTTTTGGGCAGGATTGATGAGGCGCAGGCTGCAGCCCGGGAGATGGAACTTGCCCGTGATGAAGCCTGGCAGCGGTATCAGCAAAGGTTCGCCGGGAATGACGATGAGATTGAATAAGACCCTGTTAAGAAATATTTGACAGGGTTTTAAAAATTTGTTAATATTGTCTTAGACAATTTGGTGAGGCGGAGCCGGTTGTTTCAGGCGACGGAACGGCATCTCAACCTCCTCAAAAGCCCAATGGAATGCCCTCGCATTCCGATCCCACCAAAACAGCCTCGCCTGAAACCAGCCCTGGCCGACTTCGCCTCACTTTATTATTTCATAAGTATTTAAATATAGGTGACTTATCTTTTGTTTTTTGCGGCTTAACCAGCCCGGCGGGTGAGTTTTTGTGCAAGGATGATTGCCGATTTCATTGAGGTGGCGTCCGCAATACCTTTGCCCGCGATGTCAAAGGCAACACCATGCAATGGTGAGGTGCGAACCTTGCCCAACCCTAAGGTAACATTTACCCCCCTACCCCTACCGAGAACTTTTGCCGGAATCATCGCCTGGTCATGATACATCGCCACGAACCCGTCAAACTCCTTGAGCCGGGCAAAAATTGAGTCTGCGGGAAAAGGACCCTGGGCATCTATCCCCTTTTTTCTTGCCCTTTTTATCGCTAAGGCGATGCGCTTCTCTTCGCCAAGGCTGAACTCCTCTGCATGCGGGTTAAGGGCAAAAACACCGATTTTCGGTGCGGGCTTACCTTCAAGATTCAGAAAATCATCCAGGAGAAAAATCTTCTCGAGCACCCTTTTGGTGGTAATCTGTGCCGGCACCAGCGCCAGGGGCAGATGGATTGTCACAAACACAACCTTGAAATCAGGTGTCCAGGCAAGCATCGCATATCGCTTGACATTTAGACCCCAGGCAAGAAACTCGGTCTGACCCGGATGTTTGAAACCGACAAGCCGCAGCGCCTCCTTAGAAACCGGTGCGGTTACCAGTCCTGAAATCTCGTCCTTCTTTAACATCTTCAATCCAACTTCCAAAGCTGCAAGAGCCGACTCACCGCATCTTTTCTGCACCCGTCCATAATCAAACCTGCCCAATGGTCCGGTGTCAATCACCATCTCCAGATTGAAATCCAAATCAAGCCTTTTTGCCTCTCTTTCCAAAACAGCCTTTGAACCGATCAACACCACATTTCTCCATTTCAGCTGCGCCAGCGCCTTTAAGGTAATCTCTGGCCCTACTCCTGCCGGGTCACCAATCGTGATGCCAAGTGGGGGCTGATGGCTTTTAGCTGAAGGCGGCTGGCTCACTCCACCCATTTTATTTTAATAATGGCTAAGGGTGCCTGAACGCCTTGTCCACCGGTCAATGAGCATAAAAACCACGAGCCCGAAGCCCACCCACAAGAACGACAAAAGTCCGAGCCGAACAAAGGCATCCCTGAGGGTAAAATCAATCCTCTCCCCCATCAGAAAGTGGCGTGCGGTCAAGATGCCATAGGTGGTAGGCACAAAAAGTGCCAGCTTCTGCATAAACGCCGGCAGCACCGCCAAGGGATAGGCAATCGGCGTCAGAATCATCATTATGCTTGACAACGCCTCGCTCACCAGCCAGCCCTGCTTGAAAATCAGGGTAAAGGATGCCATAAACATGCCGATGCCGTAAAGGGCTATTAGCATCAATCCAATGACAAGCAGGGTGGGCAAGATACCAAGTGGATTGACCTTAAGGCTGAAAACCAAAAGTATAAAAACAATCTGCACCGCAATCATCAGGAGTTGATGGAGAATTGAATGCAGTGACATCCCCATCGTAAAAACCCAGCGGGGAACGGGTGCGGCAAAAACCGATTCCAGCGTGCCATAAAACTGCTCCTTGCGCAGACTGAAGCCCATCGCCCAGAGCGCCATATTGAGAAACCCGATAAACAGATAGCCGAGGGTAATAAAGGTAACGATATCGGTCGTGCCCACCAGCCGAGCAAGGTTTTCTGACTCCCTGCCCCCTACAAGAGCAACACCGTAAAGCAGATATGGTAGAAGATAGACGACCGGGTCGATCAAACCCCGGGCAAAATCCGCCTTATAGGTCAGCTCCAATTTCCACTCTTTGATATTCTCTGCCCAGACCGCAGCTGCATAATGCCTGACCCTCTTGATGAGATTTTCTACCCTTGCCATCTCAGTGCATCCCGACGGTGCCATCCCGCCTGGTCTTTTTCTCAAGATAGACAAAAAGGAAATAACCGGCAACCAAAAGCACCGCATCCATCACCAAGAGGATAAGAACAGTCTGATAGAGATTGACCTCGGTTTTATTTAAGAGAATTATCCCTCTAATTGCCACCAGTGCCCAGGTCAAGGGAATCAGGGTCGAGACGAAAGCGGTGATTGGATTCACCTGCACCGGGTAGCGGATTGGTGAAAAGAGAAAGAATATCCACTCCAGGGTATGAACCCAGCCGTGCACCTCCTTGATTAACAGGGTAAACCCGGCAAAGGCAATCGCAAACCCGTAAAACCCAATCATCAAAAGCACCACCAGGAGGAGAACCGGCAGAATCTTTGCGAGCGTAAACTGAACCCCGAAAAACAAGGCGATGATGAGCGCCTGAAAAACTACCATCACGCTTGACCATGCCCATTCTGCCAGTGTCTTGCCGATGAGAATTACCAAGGGATGGGTTGGCGAGGCGATAATATATTCCATTGTACCCCAGTAGGTTTCCTCGCGCAAAGAGTTGCCCACGCCCCAGAGTGCAGAGAAGACAAAGGTTGATATCATCGCACCAATCAGCACAAACGCCAGATAGTTGCCCGAGCCGGTGAGTTGCCGGAACGCCTCACTTGATGCCCCGCCAACCAGCGCCTTACCCTGAAACACATAGGGCAGAACCCAGAGAAGGGGGAATATTGCCCAGAAGACAATCATAATCGGATAGGAAAACCAGATGCGCATAGTCTTGACAAACTCTGCACCAACAACCTGTAGCTCAACACCTAGCTGCCGGCGTGCCATATCACTTACCTTCGCTATTTGCCGTATCCTCACCTAATGATGTCCCGGTCATATAGATAAAAACATCCTCCAGGGTTGGCTCCTTGACATCAATCCCCAAAATCCGCGCCTGGGACCGGACCGACTCAATCACCTCACTCAAAACCCGTTCTGCCCGCGGGGCAACAATCCGCAGGGTGGTAATACCATCATTGAACTCTGCCTGAACCCGCTCAATCCCGTCAAGGCTTTTCAAACTACTAATGTCCGGCTGTCCCAAACAGCGCACCTCCAGCACCTCGGTATGGGGTATGTCCCTCTTGTACTGCTCCGGTGTCTTAATATCCACAATTCTGCCCCTGTTGATAAAAGCAATCCGGTCGCACAGCTCGTCCGCCTCGTCCATATAATGAGTGGTCAGAAGAATCGTCTTCCCCTGCTTTTGGTTCAACTCCTCCTTGATGAACCGACGGATAAACCTGCCGAACTGCGGGTCAAGACCAAGGGTGGGTTCATCCAGCAAAAGAATCTGTGGGTTATGTAACATCGCCCGTGCCAGACTCACCTTCTGCTTCATCCCTGATGAGTAGCGCTCCAACCGTTCGTTGGCGACATCCTTCAGACCCAACAGCTCCAACAGATACTCAATCCGTCTGTCCCTTTCTTTACCCGTCAAACCATAAAGTGCGGCAAAGAAACGCAGATTATCCCGTGCAGATAGTTTCCAGTAAAGGGTCCGCTCTCCGGATGTCAAAAGCCCAATACACTGCCGGCAGAAGAGCGACTCCTTAAATGCGTCATGCCCAAAAATCCGTATTGTCCCCGCATCCGGTATTAATAGTGTTGCAATACACCGCACCAATGTGGTCTTGCCCGCGCCGTTCGGGCCTAAAAGCCCGAACAACTCACCCTGCTTGAGAGTGAGGGTAGCGCGATCCAGCGCCCGCACAACCCGCCTTTTCAGACCCCGCCCCCGCCGGAAATCCTTGACAACACCCTGACAATCAATCGCTGGCATCAGTGCGCCCATTTATGCCTCTCTACCGTCTCCTTGATCAAGACTTCTATTTTATCAGTGGCACCATCCCAGGTCCACTGCCTTGCCCAAGAAACCGCCTGCTCACCCAGCCGAGTGCGCAGTGCCCCATCTCTTAGTAGCAAATCAATCTTTTCTGCCAGCTGGGGGATATCACCATAATCATAGAAAAAGCCGTTTACCCCATCGCGCGAGGAATCAACCAATCCCGGTGAACGGGCAACAACCACTGGCGTACCACAGGCATTTGCCTCAATCACAATCAACCCCCACCCCTCCTTGATTGAACTCTCCACCAAGAGCGCACTGCGCCGGTACCATTGAATCTTCTCCTCCTCTGACACAAAGCCAGTAAAACGAACGGTTTCCTTTAACCCCAACTTCTCTACAATCCGCTCAAGCCGGGGCAGGTCATCCCCAGTCCCCACCACCACCACCTGGAATACCCTACCCCTCTCCTTCAAGAGGCGTGCCGCATATAACAGCTGCTCGGTTGATTTATATTTCTTCAGTCTCCCCACATGGAGCACAACCGGCTCTTTTTTCACTCGTGGGTCAGGCTGATAACGCTCAAAATCTGTCCCCGGCGGAACAACTGTTATTTGTTCTGGAGGAATACCCAAACGCACAACATCCCTTTTTGAACTCTCAGAAAGCACCGCAAACAAGCATTTCTTGTATGCAAGGGGAATAAGGCTTTCGGTCAAATAAACATAAAGGGCAAAAGGCGCTATCGCTTCCCGAAAAATACTCCTTCGGAAAAGGTGCATTAAAAGCACCAAAACCGGTTTATCCGTAAACCAGGGGGAATAGAAAGGAATCTTGTTAAGGTCATCAATCACAATGTCAAAATCACCCTCTCTTACCAGTTTGCCAATCTGCCTGTAGACCGTCCAGTTAAATGTCCATTTTCCCCCCATCCTCTTCACCCTGACCCCATCAATCTCCTCCTCTAACGCTGAACCGGCAAACCGCTCGGCAACAAGGGTTATCTCATGCCCGCGTTGCACCAGCCGCCGGCAGATTTCCTGCAAATAAATCTCTGCCCCACCTGCGAGCGGGTTCTTAATGCAGCGCCAATTCACAACTAAAATCCGCATTGATGCTTATCTTAAATTCTTAAATGCCAACGGTCAAGCGAACGCCATAACCAAGACATTGACTCCTGCCCTAACTTTAACAAAATATAGTATTGAATATCTGGTTATTAATATTGGCCATACTCCCAGGGCTTGGGCTTTTACTCTTTTTCTATTTCCGCGACCGTTATAAAAAGGAACCGCTCTGGCCCATCTTTCTTGCCTTTATCCTGGGTGCCTTTATTCTTCTGCCCGCCTCCGCAACAGCTAACCTAGTCCAGCGTCTCACCGGATGGTATTACCGAAAACCCGATCTCCTTACAATTTTTCTTGGCTCCTTTTTTATTGCCGGTCTTATCGAGGAAGGCTGGAAGTTCTTTGTTGTCCGCTTATACTGCTATAACCGCCCAGAGTTTGACGAACCCTATGATGGGATAATGTACTCAACCGCGGTTGCATTGGGCTTTGCCACCATTGAAAACATCCTTTATGTCTTTAGCCCTAGCCTACTTGGTGGCTTGCGCACCGGTATATTAAGGGCATTTCTTGCTGTCCCCAGTCATGCCTTTTATGGGGTCCTGATGGGTTATTTTCTTGGTGAGGCGAAGTTTGCCAAAACGACCGCTGAAGAAAACCTTTTTGCCCTTATCGGTCTGGGTCTGGCTATCGTCGCCCACGGCATTTACGACTTTTTAGTCATCGCCCTGCCCTATCGACCGTTATTAACCGGCAGCCTGATTGTCTTCTCATTTCTCGTCTGGATAGTCTTCTTTGAAGCCAGCCGACATCAGGCAGAAAAATCACCCTATCGCAACCCAGACCTGGCAAAACATTTAAGGAATCAAACTGATGAACGTTGGGATGAAACTAATCACAGTGAACTTTAAAGGTGTAACATAGTTCAGGTAATCATCGGCTCGCTGGTAGCCTCACAAGTGGAAACGGAATGGTCTTCCAGCCATTTAAGGAGTTCGCTCAATCGGCCGCGGGCAAGACAGATTGAGGTGTCTGCCGCACCGTAATACACACGAATCGTCTCGCCATCCGGCTCCAAGACACTGCCGCAGGGGAAAACTACGCTATTGACATCCCCTACCCTCTCATAGGGCATCACCGGTCCGAAAATCCACTCTGTTCCTCGCTGCACACAACGCCACGGCCGTTCGCGGTCTAATAGCGCCAACCCCACCCGATAGATTGAACCGCTGGGGGTTTCCTTCACCCCGTGGTAAAACATCAACCACCCATTTTCCGTCTCAATTGGTGGTGCTGCCAGACCCACCCGACTTGCATCCCACCAAGCACCGCGACGGGCTGGGAGTACTAAATGATGTCTACCCCAGTGAATTAAATCCGGTGATTGGGAGATATAAATATGGGCACCCAAAGAGGTAGTTGGGCGATGGATCATCAGCCAGTAGCCGTTAAACCGCCGGGGTAAAAGTGCCGCATCCTTATCTGCCGGTGGCATCACCACCCCTAACCGTTCAAAATTTCTAAAGTCCTCGGTGAGCGCGAGCGCCACCGCTGGACCCGCCCGTGAATAGGCGGTATAAGTTACAGCATATTTCTTAAGTTCCTCAATATAAGTGATCCGTGGATCCTCTATTCCCCAAATCTCTTCAGGATGATTTAGCGGGTCCGGGAGAAAGGTAGGAACAGGGTCAATGTGCCAGTTGTCAACCCCATTATCAGAACGGGCAGCACAGAGATGGGATATCCCACTGCGGTCCTCAACCCGACACAGAAGCAAGGTTGTGCCATCGGGGAGGAGCATCGCCCCAGGATTAAATACCGTGTTTACCGGATATGGCCAGTCAGCAGCGGTAAGAACGGGGTTTTTCTCGTATCGTTGAAGTAGAACCTGCCGGTCGCCGCTCATCGATTCTCTGTAGGTGACTGGGCAGCGTACATTGTCAACAGGGAGGCAATAAAAGACAAGGTTGCCTCTGCCCCCTCGTTCCCATTAACCCCATCAGGATGTAATCCGTCATGGCAACCTCCAGTCGCATAGTCATACAAGGGTAGACCGAGGTCATTTCTGCCCAAGAACCATTCAAACGCCCGGCGCATCTCCTCCCGCCACCTTGGTTCATGCGTAACCAAGTATGCCTGATAACAAGCCTCAACTGCACAGTGCGCCTCTATCGGCTGCTGGTCAAAACGGGCGCGGGCAGTCCCACGATGCCAGCCAGAATTGGCAATCGGGATAAAATGGCGCTGCTCCGCGGTCTGGACCTTAATAAGCCAGTCCAAGGACTCAAGACCAGCATCAAGCAAATCCTTGCTCTTTAACTCCTTTCCCGCCACAATTAAAGCCTCGCTCAGTCGCGCATTGGCATAGGCAAGCATCGGCTCAAACCAGCGCCAGTCTTCGGTTCTATTACCTTTGTATAACTGATAAAGCCTTTCCGCGAGCAGTTCCCGAAAGCGCCGGGCATTACTGTCACCGGGAAACCGCCGGCTATATGCACAGAGACCTAGTAAGGTATATGCCCAGGCGCGAGGGCTGGTGAAAAGTTCCACTGCGGGCAAACCAGCTGAAAAAAGATTGACTGAGAGTGCAACCACCCCCTCCTCTGCGGCTGAGGCGACCGCATAACCTAAAGCCCAGAGCGCCCGCGCATGACTGTCTTCAGAACCATACTCCTCAACCCAGCGTCGGTCATAGGAAAGGATATTGCGGAAACGACCGTTCTGACGGTTGAAGGCAAAATCAATAAACGCCAGGTAGCGCCTGACCAGCCGGTTTAAAAGGCCTTTCTCCTCCTGTATTTCCTGAGCACGGAGCGCCACCAAAAGTGCCCGGGCATTATCATCGGTGGTATAGCCTTCACTCAGGTTGGGCACAGTCCTTCGGCAATGCTGGAGAATCCCGGTATCATCGGTCATCGTTAAAAGATGGCTGAGGTTCAGTTCAGGCAGTTCAATATCCAGAGGGTCGGCGGTCTGTAGCGGTGAATACAAAACCACCGGTCCGCGCATCCGCTCCTCAGCCGCCCGCACAAAAGTGTCAAGATATGCGCGCGCCACCTCCTTCCAAATCATCCTTCTGCCAAAGGCATAGGCGCGCTTACGCATCGCATGCCGTTCGCTCTCTTGCTCAAACAATTGAATTATCGTCTCGGCCAGCGCCTGCCCATCCCGGAAAGGCACCAGTTTACCCCTGCCATCAGCAAGCATTTCCTCAGCATACCAGTAAGGGGTGGAAACCACCGCCTTGCCAACACCCATTGAATAGGCAAGGGTTCCCGAGACAATCTGGTGCGGATTGAGATAGGGGGTGACATAGATATCCGCCGCACCCAAAAAACGACACAGCTCATCCAGGCTGACATACCGGTTGTGAAAGACAACATTGGCGGCAACATTAAGCTCCCTTGCCCGGCGCTGCAAGCCAAGTCGATACTCCTCGCCCTGCTCCCGCTTGACATTAGGATGGGTAATACCCAGAACAATGTAAACCACATCAGGAAAACGCTTGACAATTGCGGGCAGGGCATCAATCATATACTCAATCCCCTTGTTGGGTGAAAGCAGTCCAAATGTAAGAATCACCCGCCTACCCTCAACCCCGAAAAGGTCCTTGTAATAATTCGGGTCAACAAAGGGCATATCTGGAATCCCATGATGAATCAGGTCGATCTTGGTTTCCGGCACCTGATAAATCTCCTTGAGAAACCTTGCCGCCCGCTCACTCATCACCACCACCCGTTCAGAAATCCGACAGATCTCCTCCAACACCTGATGCTGGTTTTCATCCGGCTCGGCAAGCACGGTGTGCAGGGTGGTAACCACCGGCATCCGCAATCGGCGCAGGGCAATGAGAATATGGCTGCCTGCTGGTCCACCAAAAATCCCGTACTCATGCTGCAGACAGGTCAAATCCACTCTCGTCATATTCAGAAACTCCGCCATCTGGCGATAATAGTCCTTATTGTTCTGGGCCACCTCAAACCGCACCCTTTCCGGATATTGATAACCCTCAGGCGTGTCGTTCAATGCCACCACTAAGCAGTCAAGCTCTGGCGCCTCCTGAACAACCGCTTCGCACAAATCCGCAGTAAAGGTGGCGATGCCGCACCGCCGCGGTATATATGTGCCGATAAAGGCTACTTTATTAAAGGGGTATTTCCCGCGCATAATCTATAATATAATCTCCCCTTACAAGTGTCAATGTCTTATCGCTGGTTATCCACCTTATTTTATCAACCACTGGACTCAAAACCATTCCGCTCCTTTATCACCCTATCAAACTCGGCAATCGCATCTCGGGAAAACCGATGCTCACCAAGATTAAGAATCACATCCAGAGGTAAAGTCAGATGATGGGCACCAGCAAGGAAGGCACCAGCAGCCTCCTCTGGAGTTTTGATACTTGCCGCCACAATCTCCACCGGTCTGCCCGCAGCCCTGATCACCTCAAGCATCTCCCGCACCAACTTCAACCCATCACCCAATAACCTTGTTGCCCGGTTCACATAGGGAATCACATAGGTACAGCCCGCCTCAATCGCCAAAACGGTCTGATGGGCACTGAAAACCGCGGTTGCCGCACAGGGAATCTCTGGCACCAGCCTTGTCACCAGCCCCATATTTTCAGTGGTCATCGGCACCTTCAGCACCACCTTATCCGGGGCAATCTCATAAAACTCCTTTGCCTCAACCTCCCTTTCCTCAACCGAACCTTTTGTCAACTGATAAAAAACCGGACCAGGCACAACCTGGCATATTTCCTCAATCACCTTTGCCGGCTCATCTCCAACCTTTGCCATTAACGCCGGATTGGTTGTGCAGCCCCGCACAAAGCCCAACTCAACCGCCTGCCTCACCTCTTCAATATCAGCGCTGTCAATCAATATCATCAACCCTCCCTTTGCCTGATAAACTCCTCAACCTGCTCCCTTCTTGGCATTGACGGCTCAGCACCCAAAACCGAGCAGGCAAGCGCACCGCAGCCATTGGCAAACCGAATCGCCTCATCAACCGTCTTGCCCTCGGCAAAACTTACCGCCAGCCCCGCGCGAAACGCATCACCCGCACCAGTAGAATCAACAACCTTCACCTGATATGGTGGAAAATTGCGCCTGCCCCTCTGGTCATAAACAATCGCACCCTCGGCACCCACCGAGATGATTATCCCTTTCCTCCCCTTTCTAATTTCTCCCTCAGCCCAAAGGTCAACCGATTTACCCTGGGCAAGCCCCTCGGCCTCAATCTCATTGGGAACGATATAGTCAATCTCCTCAGCAATCGGCATCTGGACATTATGAAACGGTGCCGGGTCAAGCAAAACAACTGCCCCGGCATCCTTGGCAATCGCCGCTGCCCGAAAGGATACCTCTTTCGGAATCTCAAACTGCAGCATCAAAACATCCGCCGCCTCAATCTCTTTCCTTGCCTCCTCAACCTGCTCAAGGCTTAAATGCAGGTTTGCCCGCGAAACCCCGATAATCGCATTCTGCCCCTTCTCATCAACAATCGGACAGGCAACACCGGTCCCCTGTTTCGGGTCGCGCCTGACAAAATCGGCTCTCATCCCCTCTTTTGCCATCTTTTCTAAAAACAAATCGCCAAAATAGTCCTGCCCCAATCTACCCACCATTACAACCTCAGCCCCGAGACGATGGCAGGCAACCGCCTGATTAAAACCCTTACCACCCAAAAAAAGCCCGAACTCCTCACCTGGCATTGACTCACCCGGTCTGGGCAGCCTCTTTACCCTGAAAACCATATCGGTCATAAACGAACCAACAACACAGATTTTTGGTCTATCAGACTTCATAATTACAAAGTTTACCCTTTTACCCGCCTCCCTGTCAAATAAAAAGGACGGGCGTGACAGCCCGCCCGCCCTTTTTCCTGTTAAGCGCGGTTATGGACCAATCGGTGAGATGTTGAACACCTGGGTGCGAATCACCTCAAGAACCGGCTGGGCAAGACCCCTTGCAACCCACTTCTGGATTAAGGTCTGAGCCTCAATCGCCAGTGAGTCGCCAGACAACCCTGCCCGCTGCTTTGCCCACAACTCCCGGGCAAACGAGAGGTAGAACGGATAGTCAATCACCGACACACCCTCGCCATCAAGCACCTGCTTCACCTGGGTCTCCATCGCCACAATCTCAGGAAATGTCGCCTGCACATTGGCAATCATCATCTCCCGCAATCCGGTAAGGGTTGCCGCTATCTTCTGCGGGTCGGTCTTGTTGGTCCACTTGGTGATGCGCCTTATCAGATCAATCATCTTTTATCCCTCCTTCCTGCGGCGGTAGCCGCCCCTGCCGCAAGGGGCGGCTGTCGCTGCAGCAGACCCGCTGTCAGGTCTGCTGCGGAGCTCCTGATTGTCAAAGAGCATTACTTTCTTTGCTTCCATACATATATACGCACAAAATCAGGAATCTGCCAAAAACAAAAGCCCCTATAAACAGGGGCTTCTTTAAGCGACTGTTGCCGCTACTTCGGGACGTTGAACAGTTTCTCCAAGTCAACATCCGGGTATTTCCTCTGAAATCGCCTAAATTCGGCGTCCAGTATCAGTGCACCCTCCAGCACCGGTGTGAGCGTCTTAGCGAAATCAGGATAACGCTTCAAGAACTGCTCAACACTTGGGCGCCTTACGGTCTTGCACTTTTTAACAATGCAACATTGGGAATTTGTCCCCGCCCGCCGATAACTCTTAACCATCCGGATGAATCTATCCATCACATCCAGTTCGGCGTCGGAGATTCCCAAGCGCAAGCGGCGGTAACTCTTTCTCAATTTACCTCCTTTTTCTATTTTCTATACGGTTACCTAAGCCGCTCTCGAGAGCTTTACCCTCTTTGTCTCCACTTTATTTCTCCTTACCTCCTTTAAGCCATACCTCTGTCTGATTCTTGCCAGACCCTTGGCTTGTAAATATCGCACCTGTCTCTGTGTGATATGGAATCTTTGGGCAACCTTCTTATAGGAATAGCCATCCATATAATGGAGAATAAGAACATAGCGCTCCATCATGGGCAACTGGTTGAGCAATCTCCATAATCGCTCTTTTCTTACCTTCTGCCGGTAAATCTCTGCTGGATCCTCGCTTGTTGGATGAAGCGATGTGGTTAAATCCTCAATAGTGTCGATGCTACAGATAGTGATACCCTTGTGCTTGCGCAACCAGTCTATTGCCACCCTATTGGTTATGACCCATAGCCAGGCGAATATGTCAAGCCTCTTGGGGTTATACCGTTCCCACTTGCGGTAAGCCTTTGACTGTGCAATAGATACTATCTCAAAAGCATCTGCCTCGCATAATTTAAACCCCCGAACAACTTTCTCCATGAGCCTCCTTGTAACATCCGGGTTGTATATTGCCATAACCCTATCTCGGTCGGCATCCCGGGGCAAATGCATGGGCATACGCCCTCCTTTCCAAATTGATGCCTTAAAAATAAATCTGGGGTGTGGATTTGGAGCAACCGACCTACATTCCGGCCGATACGACCAAACCCATTAAAATTTACTCGCCATTTAATATCTTTCCCCATTTTTCGCCCTCACTATATTATACGCAACATCGGCAAAAAGTGACAAAGAAACTGACGAATTTAAGGTTCTAACAAATAGACACACCTATCCCCTAATGGATGTTGCGCCATCACCGATGCCTCTAATTCAACCTTCGCTTGACAAAAGTAACAAGATGTCTAACATTAAAAAGTTAAAGATTGTCAAATGAAGACCGTAATAAAGAAGGAGCACTTTTAATGCCTCCCCTATCTGACAACCCGTACTTAGGTCAAAGACAGGCGAGCACTGACTTAACTTTCATTACCAACGAACCCAACCGCACCCTGCTTGACCGCTTTAAAATGCTTATCAAGGACACCCGCCTCTTTGATGTCCTGATAGGTTATTTTTACACCAGTGGATTTTATGCCCTTGCCGAATCTTTATCCGCTACCGAACGCATCCGCATCCTCATCGGAATCGGAACTAACCCAGTAACTGCGAACCTGATTGCTGAAGCCAAAAACAACATCCCGCAACGACTTCAGTTATCCCACAAGGAGACAAAAGAGGAGTTTGCCAAGGCACTGAAATTGGAAATTGAGGCACCTGCTGATGACCGAATCGTTGAAACTGGCGCTCGAAAGTTCGTTGAATGGCTCCGCTCAGGCAAACTGGAAATCCGCGCCTATCCCAGTGCCAACATTCACGCTAAACTGTATATTATGACATTTTCCGAGGGCGACCGGGATGTTGGCAGGGTTATCACTGGCTCAAGTAATTTCTCCCAAGCCGGTCTGGTTGACAACCTTGAATTCAATGTGGAACTAAAGAATCGTGCCGACTATGAATTTGCCTTGAGAAAGTTCAACGAACTCTGGGAAAAGTCGGTAGATGTTAAACAGACCTACATTGACACAATTGAGAAGCAAACCTGGCTCTGCGACACCATTACTCCGTATGAACTTTACCTCAAGACGCTTTACGAATACTTTCGTGACGAACTTGACCAGCCCACTGAGTTATTTCAAGACTACCGACCACCGGGTTTTCTTGACCTTGAGTATCAAAGACAGGCGGTGCTCAATGCCAAGCGCATCCTTGAGGAATATGGTGGTGTAATTATTGCCGATGTGGTGGGACTGGGCAAAACCTACATTGCCGCAATGCTCGCCTCAGAACTCCCGGGTCGCTCCCTGGTTATCGCGCCACCAGCACTCTTGGATGAAAACAACCCTGGCTCCTGGCCCGAGGTTTTCCGTGGCTTTGGCGTCCGTGGTCCGCGTTTTGTGTCAATTGGCAAACTTGAAGAAGCGGTGAATGAGGACCCGAAAACTTACCCGAATGTTTTTATTGACGAGGCGCACCGCTTTCGCACTGAGGACACCCTAAGTTATGAGCAGCTCTCCCTTATCTGTCGGGGACGCAAGGTTGTTCTTGTTACCGCCACCCCCTACAACAACCGTCCCCGTGACATCTTAGCAATGCTAAAACTTTTCCAGAAGGCACGGCGCAGCACAATTCCCAACCTGCCCAATCTGGAGGGGTTCTTCAACCGATTGGAGCAGCGTTTGCGTGGACTTGACCGACAGACTGAATACGACAGATATGTCCAAGTGGTGAAAGAAAATGCCCAGGAGGTCCGGGAGAAGGTTCTCCGGTATTTAACTGTGCGCCGCACCCGCACCGAAATTGAGCGCTACTTTTCCGAAGACTTAAAACAACGAGGTCTCAGGTTTCCCGAGGTCAAAGACCCGGTACCGGTCTTCTATCAGTTAAATGAAACCGAAAATACCGCTTTCAACAACACCCTCCGCCGGCTGGTTCGCGACCTGAAATATGCCCGCTATACGCCCCTATCCTATTATACCGGTGATGTAACCCAGATTGAAAGGCTGTCAGAAAAAAACTTAAGCACCATTATGCGCATCCTCTTGGTCAAACGCCTTGAGAGCAGTTTCTATGCTTTTCGGCTCACCATCGACCGCTTCATCAGGTCATACCGACTCTTCATCCAGGCGTTTGACCAGGGAAATGTCTATGTCAGCAAGAAGCATTTCAGCAAGGTGTTTGAACTTCTTGAACAGGACGACATTGAAGGGATTGAGCGTCTAATTGAAGAAGGTAGGGTTGAAAGATACCCCGCCGACTCATTCAGTCCCAACTTCCGCCAAGACCTTGCCTCCGACCTGCAAATCCTGGAGGATATCGCCCAAACCTGGGCGGGAATTGAGCGCGACCCGAAATGGCTGGCATTTAATGAACTACTTGATTCCGACCCGGTTCTGCAAAACTCCAAACTGATTATCTTTACAGAATCCAAAGAGACCGCCGATTATCTCTCCAACAAACTCGGTGAGAAGTATCCGGGCAAGGTCCTTAAATTTTATGGTTCTGCGGGCGCAGCACTCAAAGCCAAGGTTACCGCCAATTTTGATGCCCGTGCCCGCAACCCCAGCGATGAGTATCGTATCCTTGTCTCTACCGAAGTATTAGGTGAAGGCGTGAACCTGCACCGCGCGAATGTGGTCATCAGTTATGACATCCCCTGGAACCCCACCCGGTTGATGCAGCGTGTCGGTCGGGTCAACCGCGTTGACACAAAACACGCCGCCATTTACACCTACAACTTCTTTCCCACTGAACAGTCCAATGACGAAATCAAACTCCGTGAGACGGCACAGGCAAAGATTGCCGGCTTCATCTCAATGCTCGGCGCCGACTCCCGCTTACTCACCGAAGGCGAGGAGATTACCTCCTATGAACTGTTCAACCGCCTATTGTCCAAACAGACCTTAACCGGTGAAGACCCACAGGCAAAAAGTGAACTCAAATATCTGCAACTTATCAAGTCAATCCGCAACACCCAGCCCGACCTGTTTGAGCGCATCAAGCGCCTGCCGAAAAAAGCACGCACCGGTCGCCAGAGCAACTCTTTAGCACCGGCTCTTATAACCTTCTTCCGCAAAGGCAAGTTGACCAAATTCTTTCAGGTTGAGCCCGGCAAGGAGCCCCAGGAACTGGACTTTTTAACTGCGGCGGAGAGACTTGAGGCAACCGAAACCGAACCCCGGATTCCCCCTGGTCCAGACTACCATGACCTCCTTGAAAGTAATAAAAGCGCCTTTGCCGCAGCAACTGCAGAAGAGTCAATAGAACGCAATCCACCGGGCTCCCGCGATGCGGCAACCCGAATTTTGCATATCCTTAAAGTCCCGGAAATCAGAAACTATCAGGGTTATACCGAAGACAGTGAAGCCTATTTATTGCAGGTGAAGAAGGAACTGGAGGAGGGTGGTATCCCAAAACGGACCTGCTCCCGGCTTCTAAGAGCGCTCCAAGAGGAACTGAAAACCGG
The DNA here is from genome assembly GCA_039801245.1 of candidate division WOR-3 bacterium. Classification (NCBI taxonomy): domain Bacteria; kingdom Pseudomonadati; phylum Caldifarciminota; species Caldifarciminota bacterium. The sequence goes on along the minus strand of JBDRUF010000003.1, from coordinate 7,351 downwards.
GCGTGACCCGCAAAAGGTCCTAACAATCCTCAAACATCACATCCCGCCCGAACACCTGCGCGAACGATATGGGCAGACCACCGCTCAGACCGCTGGTCCCCGCGAGGTCATTTTGTCTGAATACCATCACCCCGCTTAAAGAGGCGAATTATGCCTGAACGCTTCATTCCCCCTCACGGTGGTTATCACAAACTCCTTTCCTACCAGCGCACCGAAATCAAACTAACCAATATTGCCCGCGCCAGCCTTGAGGAGTTGCTTGCCGACTACCGCGACTTTTTGCGAACCAGGTCACTTCCGCTTTGGAACAAGAATCACCCTCAGGCACTAAAGATAAGAAAACTGTGCCAGAAGTCTGATGTGTCCTATGGGACCTATGCGTCCTATATTGAGCAGGGCGACCCGGAAACTGCGGCTAATACCATCGTCTGTCTTATCCATCAGGCAAACTATCTCCTTGACCAGCAACTGCGGCGCCTTGAAGAAAGTTTCGGGCAAGAGGGTGGTTTGCGCGAAAGGATGATGAAGGCACGCCTGGCTGAACGCGCCCGGCAAAAAGGCTAACGGTATGCCCCTTTTTTCTCCCCCCATCCGTCTTATCTCCTCTAAAACCCTATGACCCACGACCAGGCGGTCCGCCTTATAAGCGAGACTTTTGAAAACCCGTTTAACCCTGCCCTTTTCCGGGAATTCATCAAAAATCTCCTTAATCGGCTGGAGGAGTCAACCCTGACCATCCCCCCCAGCCAACTTCCCGCCTCATTTCAGCCCTATGTCAAAACGCTTGAACGCATCGGTTTCTATCAGGAGCCGTTTAACAGCCGCCTTGATGTGCTCGTTGTCCAACTTCAAAAAGAAACCTCACTTTATCACGCCCGCGCAATGCAGCGCAACCTCATCGGTTACTACCTCAACCAGCGGATTGGTGGCTACCCTGCCGATGCGGCGCTGGTAGCATTTGTCCCACCCGAGTCCGACACCTGGCGTTTCTCCCTTGTCAAACTTGCCTACCGCTTGGACACAACACCCAGCGGCAGGGTTGCTGCTAAACCCGAGCTCACACCCACCAAGCGCTTCTCCTATCTGGTTGGCAAAGATGAAGGCAGTCACACCGCCCAGTCCCGACTTTTGCCCATCCTTGAGGATGACGCAACCGACCCGACACTCCAGCGGATTGAGGATGCCTTCAGCGTTGAGGCGGTAACCGAGGAGTTCTTTGACGGCTATCAAGATGTGTTTGAGACCCTGCAAAAACTCCTAATGGAACAAACGGAGGACAAGGTTTGGGCGCACGACTACGCACTCCAGTTACTGAACCGGCTGATGTTCCTTTACTTCATCCAGAAGAAACGGTGGCTTGGTAATAACCCGAACTTTATCCGCACCTTCTGGCAAGCCTACCAGAACTCCAACCAGCCCAAAGACACCTTCTTCTCTGACTGGCTCTCCATCCTCTTCTTTGAAGCCTTCAATCAGAGTTTCCAGGCGGGCAGACAGGACCGCAAACACCTGCCTGAAGAAATTCGCACCGCCCTGGCAACCGCGCCCTATCTCAACGGCGGTCTCTTCTCCCGCAACAAACTTGACGAAAAATACGACCCAATTGTCCCGGACAGTTTCTTTGCCCTTCTCTTTGACTCCTTTCAAGGCACTCAACCCGGCTTCCTGGAGCGACACAACTTCACCATCACCGAGTCATCGCCCCTTGATGTTGAGGTTGCGGTTGACCCGGAGATGATTGGCATTGTCTATGAGCAACTGGTGAACATCACCTCTGAGGGCATTACCAAGGAGGACCAGCGCGGCAAAGCCGGTATCTTTTACACCCCGAGGGTGGAGATAGACCTGATGTGCCGACTGGCTCTTGTTGACTGGCTCGCCAATCATCTGGGCGAAAACCACAAACCGCTCCTATATCGGGCAGTCTTTGCCTATGACCAGCCGGACAAGGAGTCAGCCGACAACGAAATCGCCCGCCTCAACCTCTGGCACAAACTCAACGACCTTTTGCGCTCGGTTACCGTGTGCGACCCTGCCTGCGGCTCCGGCTCATTTCTGGTAGGAATGCTTCTTGTCTTAGACGACCTGATTGCCCGTGCCAATTACCAGTTGGGTATAGAGGAAACCCCTTACCAGCGCCGGCGCAAAATCATCGGCTCAAGCCTCTACGGCGTTGATGTAATGGAATGGGCGGTCCATATTGCCGAACTGCGCCTCTGGCTGCAACTGGTTGTTGAGACCGAACTCAAACCTGCTGAAAGAGCCCTGGTCCCACTTTTGCCCAATCTCAACTTCAAATTGCGCCAAGGTGACAGCCTGCTCCAGGAGATAGGCGGCATCAACTTCAACCTCCACCGCACCCATCTGGACCTGCCCCCTTATCTTAAAGGCAAAATCACCCAGTTGAAGGGCAAGAAACTACGCTATTTCTATGGGGAGACAAAAGGCTTGAGCGAGGAACTTCTCAAAGAGGAGGAAAAACAACTGTTTCAGGATGCGCTTTTCCACAAACGCCACGCCCTCTCCGAGGAAATCAAAACCCTTACCTGTAAGATTGAGTCACTATACGACCAATTAACCCTTGCCGATACCGGCAAGCCAAAGGAGTTAAACCTCCTTATTGCCCAATGGCAGGCGGAAAAAGAAAAAAAGGAGGCAGAACTTGAGCGGGTTGAACAGGCACTCAATACCATCAGGACGGTTAAGGACATCCCGTTTGTCTGGGACATCGCCTTTGTGGAGGTGTTTGAGGGCGAAAAGGAAGGGTTTGACATCGTCATCGGCAACCCGCCCTATGTCCGTCAGGAGATGATTGCCCCGCCGCTGCTGCCCGAGGATGAGTATTCCAAAGACGACTGGCGCGAACTGAAAAAGATGCATAAGGAGAAACTGCGCCTCTCGGTCATTTCTGCCTGGCCCGACTTCTTCAAGGGACGGCAGCCCGATGCCAAAAGCGACCTCTACATCTACTTCTACTTCCACGGTCTGTCCCTCCTGAACCCAAAGGGCTCATTCTGCTTCATCACCTCCAACTCCTGGCTTGATGTCGGCTACGGCAAAGACCTCCAGGAGTTTCTCCTCAGACAGAGCAATGTCAAGATGATTATTGACAACGAGACCAAACGCACCTTTGCCCGGGCAGATGTCAACACCGTCATCGTCCTCCTCGCCGCCCCTGAAGAGCGCCGCGATGCCGGACTGGACAAAATCGCCCGGTTCGTGATGTTCAAGGTGCCATTTGAGCAGGTCCTCTCCCCGGTCATATTTGAGGAGATTGAGGAAGCAAAAGAAAGAGCCATTACCAAAGAATATCGGGTCACCCCCATCCGCCAGCGCACCCTTTGGGAAAACGGCATTGAACTACCTGAACCTGACGAAACCAAACGCGGCTCTTCTGCCCCATTAATCAAATCTGCCCGCTACATCGGCGACAAATGGGGCGGAAAATACCTAAGGGCGCCAGATATTTATTTCAAGATTCTTGAAAAAGGGAAAGGGAAACTGGTAAGATTGGGAGATATTGCTGAGGTGAGGTTTGGTATTAAAACCGGTGCCAATGAGTTCTTCTATCTAAAACCTGTTGGTATGACCGTTAAACAGGTTGCTGAGATTTCAGAGAAGGAGCCTTCTCGCCTGATTCCTGTCCAAAATGGTGCGGGCTGGGAAGGTGAAATTGAGGCAGAGTTTTTAAAGCCGGTGATAAAAAGCCCGAGGGAATTAAAGACAATAATTGTAAAACTTGAAGACTTAAACTACCTTGTCTTTATGTGCCATAAATCGGAAAAGGAATTAAAAGGAGCAAAGGCTTGGGAATATATAAAATGGGGAGAAAGGGAAGGATTTGACAAAAGACCCACTTGTAAAGGAAGACCAAGATGGTGGGAGTTAGGTGAATGGGAAATTAGCAAAAATATCCTGCCAATGTTTGAAAGAGAAAGAAAATATTGTTTTTATAATCAAGCAAATGCTTTCATAGATGCTGCCTTATATTGGGTATATAAAAAGTGCGATATAGAAGATGAATCGTTGAATATGTTTTTAAATAGCAGCCTTATAGGATTATGGAAAGAACTTCTATGTCGTCCACCCGAAGGTGGTGGAGGCGGACCAATACAAATGAAAGTATGTCATTATAACGAAATGCCAATACCTCCAATAGAAAATATTAAATTTAATAAAAAAATTTTTGCTAACTTCATTTTTAAAGAAATCCACCCCATCTTCACCGAACTCGGTTTTGACCCTAATAAGCCCATCAGGGAGCAGGAGCCAAAGCCATTACCAGACCGCAAAGCACTTGATGAGGTTGTCTTTGATGCCCTCGGATTAACCGAAGAGGAGCGGAAAGAGGTCTACTGGGCAGTTGCCGAATTGGTTCACGCCCGCCTCACCAAAGCCAAAAGTGTTTAAGCGGGAATACTGATTACACCTATTATCTCTCTCAGGATTTCCCTTCTCAGCCCGTAGCCCTGCCATTTTTCTATTGCCAGTTGCACCTGCAGCACAAGTTGCCTCCCTGAATAGTGACGCCAGAGCCGGTCAATGTGCTGGGCAAAGTTGCGATAGTACAGAAACTGATAAACCGGAACCCTTCGCTGTTCAAGGATGCGCCTTACCTCTAACCAAAGGTTCTCCAGATAGTTGCGCATCTGTTGATATGCCTCAACCTGTCCCTTGATGTCCTCATCCCAGCGCCGGCTGCATTCACCATTTACCAGCCGGCGTAAATACCTTTCTGCCGCAACATCTGCAACCCCTTTTGCCCTGAGCCTGAAACCGCTATCAAGCCGCCCTGGCATCATCCCTCTTTTGCCTCTTTGCCCATTCATAAACCTCGCACACTAATAGTTGCAAAAGCTCCCTATTCAGTCCAAACCCCTGCCATTTGCCGATGCAGAACTTGATATGCTGGGCAAGATAGGGTGACTGGCTGCACAAAAGCCTGATAACCTCTCTCAGAAACCAGCGGCACTGGTTCTGACGCACCAGACTCAGACCCATACCCCTTAAGAGCGGCTCAATCTCCTGCCAGGAGCAAATCTCCGCCTCCTTTTGTTCAACAACGGCAAAAGGGTTATTTTCCGGACTGGCGGCAAGTTCTCTAAGAACACCCGCAAACTGCCGGTTCAGGTTAATCCTATTATTTTGCTCTGCCATTTTCCCCTCCTTTCTCTTCTCACATATTTATACGCAAATTATAGAGAAAGTGCCAAAATCCCGGTCAGTGACCAGCCCAGGGGTCATCCCGGGGACAGTCCCCCCTACCATCTCCGCTTTTCTCCCTGATGCCCTTTTGGGTGCTGTCTCAGGTTGGGCTTCAGGCTCTGCCCTGAACACCATTTATCCTGTTATACCCCTTGCCCTTCCCTTTTCCCCGCCCAAAACCGCACCGATATCAATCTCCCAGATTTTCTCTGAAACCACGCCCAAAACCCTTTCCACCCCTGCCCTGATTACACTATCCCCGACTCTCTATATATTAGCCCTCATCAGGGTCTAACCCGTTGCCCTCCTTTTAGTTAACCTGGCATCTCTTTGTCTTCCCTTTTGTTTCGGTTATGATAATATGAACCGATGGTGAGAAAAGTGGCTAAGCGGTGGCTCAATCTGCTCCTATTTTCCCTCTCTCTCAACTTTAGCCCATCCTTTGCTCAGGCTGACATCAGCTGGCATTCAGTTGGTCCAGGTGGTTGTGGCTGGTTTACAACTGTGGCGTTTGACACACTCAATCCAGGAACGGTGTTTGTGGGCTCGGATGTTGGTGGTGTTTATAAAACCACCGATTATGGTCTCTCCTGGCGCATCGTTAACAGCGGTCTTACCGACTATTATGTGGAAAGGGTTGTGCCCCATCCCCAGGAGCCTGGCACGCTCTTCCTTGGCACCTGGGGTGGTGTGCACAAGAGCACTGATGGCGGTGAGACCTGGGTGCCAAAAAGAAATGGGTTTCCACCGCCCGGGGTTTACAACTACACCGCCCCGGTTGGCGCAATAGCGGTTGACCCGCAAAACCCATTAACCGTCTATGCCGGCATCGGTATGCCCAGGCTCGGTCATAATGATGTTAGCCGCTGGGCACCGGTTCCTACCAAGGGCGCAATCTTTAAAAGCACCGACGGCGGTGAAAACTGGCGGATGATTCGCAACACCGGGATTGACACCACCGCGCTCATCTCCGCCCTTATAGTTCACCCTGACAGTGCCCACATCCTGTATGCGGTTGCCCATAACGGCGTCTACAAAAGCACCGACAGCGGTGAGACCTGGACATTGAAAAACAACGGTCTGCCACCATTCTCCGACACCATCACCCCGAGGAATATCGCCATCAACCCCCAAGACCCAGATGAACTCTATCTCACCATCATCTCCGACACCATCCCCTCTTGGCGGGGCGGCGTTTTTAAAACCACAAATGGCGGTGAACTCTGGTTTGCCTGCACCACCGGTTTAAGACCGTCAAAATACATTGACATTGTCATCAACCCTAAAAACCCTGCGGTTATTTACACCGGTGCGATTCACTTTGGCTCCGGCGGGGTTTACAAGTCTATTAACCGCGGACAGACCTGGGCAAGGATTACCACCACCCTCAATGTTCTACCAGGCTGGGTCCGCTTCTATGGCACGCCCCAGCCCTATGCCCTGACCCTAAACCCGGCAGATACCGCGATGCTCTTTTACTGTTCAGCCGAGGCGGTTGTCAAAACCACCAATGCCGGTCTTAACTGGCACCAGTGCTATACCGAATCCATCGGTCCGGATGACAACTGGAAAGGCCGGGGTCTTGAGGTGACCTGTATCAGGCATATCCTTGTTGACCCGGTTGACTCCAATCTGATTTATGTCGGGCTTGGTGATGGCGGCACCTGGAAGAGCACCGACCGGGGACAGTCCTTTAAATGGATTCACGACGAACTGCAGCGCTATGGCAACACCTGTTTTTACCTTGCCATCCACCCCGATTCCACAAATATCATCTATGCCGGTGCCGGTCCCTGGGTTGTTGACTCCGGGCTTCTGTTTCGCTCCACCGATGGCGGTGAAACCTGGGGCATTTTAACCAATGAACTGCCCAGACATACGATTGGACCGATTATCATTGACCCGACCAACCCAAGCGTTATCTACATCTGGCTGAACAGATACGGAGTTTACAAGACCACCGATGGCGGCAGCACCTGGCTCTGGAAAAACAACGGTCTGGGAATAACTCCGGGGAGCGACTCCTTTGTCCAGTCCCGTCCCCAAATAATGGCAATTGACCCTGACAGCCCCTCAACCCTTTATCTCACAGTTGGCAGCCGCGGCAGGGTTTACAAGACAACCGATGGTGGTGAAAACTGGTTTC